>NZ_JAMXXS010000011.1:0-84591 GCF_024129595.1 Acinetobacter lwoffii
AGTTACCGAAGCAACTTCCCCCGCTCGACTTGCATGTGTTAAGCCTGCCGCCAGCGTTCAATCTGAGCCATGATCAAACTCTTCAGTTTAATACTATGTAGTGCCTTAAAGGGCACCAATCTTGGCTCATCAATTTTCTGACAAATATTTCTCAAATAAACTTCGAGTAATTTCTACCATCAATCAATGAAAATAATTTCGATCAATCAACCAGTAAAAATCCACACAAGTTGTTCTTCATAATCTCTTAATGATCTTTCTTAAAACCTCATCAGCTTTAAGCTCCAACCCAATCATTTAACGTTTCGTTTCATGCATTGCGTTGGTGTGCTGCGTATTCTATACAGTTTCAAAACGAGCGCAAGGGATTTTCTTAAAAATATCCAAAAAAACCAACCATACGTTTATTTTTTAATCTAAAAGGCTATTTTTAACACTTTTTTTGCGTTTTTCTAGCTAATTCCGCATGAAAAGTTTAAGCAAATGTTAATTTTCCAGCCCTCATCTCATAAAAAAAGATCACCCTAATGGTGATCTTTTTGATTCTTCATCAAAATATTTTAATTTGTCTGCTCAGCGAGCCAAGTCATAAATTTTTGACGTTCAGCTTTAGAAGCTTTCTGCCATAATTGAATCAGCTGCTGATCATTCTGGTCTGCTGACTGAGTATATACAGCTGAAGGTTGATTAACTGGTGTCGCAGCTTGAGTTGTCATATCTACTTTTTTAGTCAACACGCGATTTCCAAACCATGGTTTCGCTGCATCTTTAGCGCCCGCCTGCTGGACTAAGAGCTGATTTTTCGCATCATATAGGCCAATAATGGGCTGATCTTTATATTTTTGCGCTGCATCAAAATCTTTAGGCGCCTGAATAAGTGCTAAACGGTAAGTTTCACCATCTTTAAGGCTTGGTGTTTTTACCGTAACCACACCTGACTTTAAAATGTCATGTGAATTGTCTGAATGCTGGAAAAATTCGTTATAGCGTACGCTGATCGCATTTACACCTGCATCCAAGCTATAAGTCTGATTAGAACGTAATAGACCCGAGTTCACCTCTTGATCATTTACGGCAACAATTTTTATTTCTTCAGGTACTGTGACGGTCACTGCCGAAAAAACTGGTGTGCTAAACAGAAACACTGCTGCAGTTGCCGCAATACGTAAACCCATATCCTATACTCATTTTTGGTTGTTTATTAAAAATTAGCTGCACTATGCCGCGTCTAAATGACAATCTTATGACAAAAGCTGGAGCGATACAGCCTGTGTTCTTAGCATTTATTTGGCTAGACATATCACATCATATCTAAATACAACTCTAAGACATAAAAAAGAAGCATCAAAGTGCTTCTTTTTTATAACCTAAAATCGTTTACGCAAAGGTCTTAAAGCGTTCTGCATCATCCATAAAGGTTTTTTCACCTGCAGGAGCTTCAATCGAACCAAATACCAGTTGAGCGCGAAGTTTCCAGTGAGATGGAATCTCGAAAGTTTGTGCAACTTCTTCATCAATAATTGGATTGTAGTGCTGCAATGAAGCACCGATATTTTTTTCTGCCAAAGCGGTCCAGGTTGCAAACTGTGCAATAGCGGAAGAATGCTCAGACCAGACTGGGAAGTTATCTGCATAGAGTGCAAACTGCTCTTGCATCGACTTCACCACATTCTGATCTTCATAAAACAGAGCGGTTCCATAACCTGCTGCAAAAGCATTGATCTTGCTATTGGTTGATTCAAATGCATCTGCTGAAACAAGGTCACGTAAAGTTTCACGTACAATATGCCAGAAGGTATCATGTGATTGACCAAATAAAATCACCACACGCGAGGTTTGCGAGTTAAAAGATGACGGACTGTGCTTCACCGCATCTTTAATGATTTTCTCAATTTCTGCTTGATCCAGATCTACATTTTTTCCAATTGAATAAATGCTACGACGTTGTTTGATTTGATCTAAAAATGCCATGAACCCACCTCTGTATATTTTGATTATTTGAAAATCGATAAAGTCATATTACGTGCTTTAAACACCCAAGACAGGTGCATTTCGATAACAATGTGTTTTATTTATAGAACAATCAGATTTAGATCTGAGTAGCGTATTTGTATCTGATTTTATCCGCAGCTTCCATGCTGTCACATATAAAGTTCTCTATAAAATTTTAATTAAATACTTTGAAACGTTGCTGATCCGGCTTTTGTAATTTTTCTTCTACTGTTTGTTCAATTGATCCAAAGCAAAGTTGTGCTCGTAACAACCAGCTCTTTTCAATCTCAAAATGTTCAGCGACCCTTTCATCAATCAGTGGATTATAGTGCTGTAAGGATGCCCCTAAGCCAGAATCTGCCAGCGTCGTCCATACAGCAAATTGCGCCATACCGGAAGTTTGTTCCGACCACGCTCGAAAATCCTCACTATTTAATGGCATTTTCTTTTGCAATTGTTGAATCACGGCTTGATCTTCATAAAACAAAACCGTGCCATAGGCAGCAGCACATTGATTCAACTTGATTTCAACCCCTTCATAAATATGTGCCGGCATATACTGACGCTGTACCTGTTTCACAATTTCCCAGAATTGATGATGAGAATCTGCAAATAACACCACAATGCGCGTAGTTTGAGAATCATAAGCCGAAGGGCAACTGCGCACTGCTTCCTGAATGATTTCGCCAAGATAAGCCTGACTATAATGTACCCGCTTACCGAGTTGATCGATACTACGGCGCTTTTTCAATTGATCGACAAAAGTCAATTCTAAATCATCATTCAGTTTATTTTTTCTTGAAAATTTAAAATCCTTGGTTATATCGCTTGTTAATACCTGACCAATCTTATTTAGCAATGCCATTTTCTACCCCACAAAAAACAAGCCAAATCAGCTTAGAGAATCCCCTACAATTATAAGGCCTTTATTAAGATAGGCAGATTTAGTGGTGGTTTTACTGTCGGTTTTTACAACACTCGAACTGGCTAAAAACAATAAACTCCGCACTTGGCGGAGTTTATGTGAAGCATTGCGCATTATTTATTTTTCAGTTTCAAATAATGCAGCAACAAAAGATTTGGCAGAGAATGGACGCAAGTCATCAATTTTTTCACCGACACCAATAAAGCGAATCGGCACATGAGTACGACTGGCGATATTAAACAGTACCCCACCTTTGGCAGTACCATCAAGTTTGGTAATAGTTAAGCCCGTCAAGCCTACCGCCTCATCAAACATCTCGACCTGATTAATAGCATTCTGACCAGTACCGGCATCGACCACCAACATCACTTCATGAGGTGCAGTGGCATCAATTTTCTGCATTACACGTTTTACTTTAGTCAATTCCTGCATCAAATGACCTTTGTTATGCAAACGGCCCGCTGTGTCTGCAATCAATACATCCACACCTTTGGCACGCGCACTTTCAAAAGCATCGAAAATCACTGAAGCTGAGTCAGCACCATGACCCTGAGCAACAACCGCAATATTATTACGCTCACCCCAGATCTGGAGCTGTTCAGTTGCAGCCGCACGGAAAGTATCGCCTGCTGCCAACATGACGGTCTTGCCTTCACCTTGCAGGCGCTTTGCCAACTTGCCAATGGTAGTCGTTTTACCGACACCATTCACACCAACTACCAGAATCACATAAGGCGATTTATTCGGATCAATATGCAGCGGTTTTACCCGTGGTGCCAATAAAGCCACCAGTTCTTCCTGAAGCGCTTTATAGAGTGAATGCGAATAGATCAAATCACCACGTGCCGTACGTTCAGTCAGGTTAGCGATAATGGTCTTGGTGGCTTCCACACCGATATCGGCCACCAGAAGCTGCTCTTCGACTTCTTCTAATAATTCATCATCAATTTCTTTACCACCGATCAGGATATTTACCATCCCATCGGCAAGGTTTTTACGGGTTTTGGTTAAACCCACTTTCATACGGCTAAAGAAGCCACCTTTCGCCGCAGAATCTTCATTTTCAGTTTCTGTTTCGACAGGTGCAGAAACTACAGCTGTTTCGCTTGGCGTTTCTACGATAGGCACATTGACCGCAGGTAAGCTCGGTAATGTGACATCATCATCTCCGATATCAGCATCAATCAAAAATTTGTTTTGCCCATTAGATTGCTGTTGCATGCCGAATCCTTGAAAAGCATTGCGTTAAAAACCCAGATTCTACCATAACTTGCCTGCTTTGCAGCTAGCAATGCAAATGCTGGACAAACATACCAAAAAGCTACAGCTCTCGGTTGCTTTCAAGCACGCATTTATTAAAAATAACTCTAAATACAAACGCCTATTTCAGGAGATCTAGTGTTCATCACCTTTTTGACTATCTCCTCTTTCTCGCAAATGATCAAACAGACGCTTTATCCACTCGGTGCAGCAGTCTTGCTTAGCCTGAGTTTTAACTCGGTTCAGGCACAAACCCGAAGCGAATTGTCACGGACTACTTTTGAAACCACGTTAAGTAACGGTTTAAAAGTCATTATTCGGGAAGACCATCGTGCGCCCATGGTAATGACACAAATTTGGTACAAAGTCGGCAGTAGTGATGAATCCGGAAATATTCTGGGGGTATCCCATGCACTTGAACATATGATGTTCAAAGGCACTCATAAAGTCCCAAATGATGAATTTACCCGTCTTAGCCGGATTTATGGCGGCAGTATCAATGCGGCCACCTTTACCAATTACACCAATTATTATCAGCTTTATCCTAAGGCCTATTTTCCTATGGCCCTGGAACTTGAATCTGACCGGATGAGTAATTTATTACTTCGACAGCAGGACTTCGAGCCAGAAATTAAAGTCGTCATGGAAGAACGGCGCCAGCGCACCGATGACAATCCGCGTGCGCAAGCCTTTGAACGGTTTAAATGGATCAGTTATCCGACCAGCCACTACCGTCAGCCGGTGATTGGACACATGAAAACTCTGAATAATATTCAGTTGAATGATGTCAAAAAATGGTATCGGGACTGGTACAGTCCGAATAATGCCATTCTGGTGATTGTTGGAAATGTAGAATCTGAAGCTGCTTTGGCTCAGGTACAAAAATATTTTGCTGACATTCCCGCACGTCCAACCCCAGCACGCAATGATGTACTGGAGTTTGAGCGTTTGGGTTATCGCCATATGGAGATCAATAGCAATGTTCAGGTGCCCAATCTGTACATGACCTGGAATGTAAAATCCCTTGGCACTGCCAAAAACCCCCAAGATGCTTATGCCTTGACCATTATTCGCAGTCTTTTGGACAGTGGCATTTCTTCGCGCCTGCAAGACCGATTGGTACGTGATCGTAAAATTCTGACCTCTGTCAGCGTTTCTTATGATCCCTATAATCGCGGCGACAGCCTGTTTGGTATTTCTGCCTTACCTGCGCCGGGCATCTCTTTGCAAGAAGCACAACAAGCAATTCAGGATGAAGTGGATTTACTTAAAACTACAGCGATGACCCAACAGGAAGTGGATCGTATCAGTACCCGCTTTATTTCCAATTTGATCTATAGCCAGGATGATATTGCCGGACAAGCCAAAATGATTGGAAATCTAGAGGTCAATGGCTTGAGTTATCGCCTGATGGATGAATTACCGAAACACTTTGAAAGTGTCAGTGTTCAGGATATCCAGCGCGTCGCCAACGCCTATTTTGTGCGTGAGAATCTCAGCACGCTTTATCTCTCACCCGAACAAAACACCCAGCAACGGGGATTATAATGCTTCAGCTTCGTCCATTTTTGCTTATTTCAACTTTAAGTCTTAGCTCGGCTACCCATGCAGAAAACTATCTTAACCCTCAACCTGACCAAAATGACAACCCCAGTCAGTTACAGTCTATCCCTTTACTGCAAAGTTTAAAAAATATTAATCAGCAACGAGAATTTCAGGCGCCTTATATTCATGACCTGAACAATCGCTATAAGGTACGTACACTGTTCGTTGAAACGCAGGATCTTCCCATGGTAGATATCCAGCTGACCTTTAATGCCGGTTCGGCTCGTGATCAGGAAATTACCAAAGGTCTATATGGCCTATCCAATATGGCAGCCAAGTTGATGCGTGAAGGAACCGACAAATATAGCGCCAATCAGGTGGCGGAAGTTTTTGACCAAACCGGAGCACAATTCAGCGTACAAGCCTATCGGGACATGTTTGTGGTCCGTCTGCGTACGCTTTCAGACCCGGAAAAACTGGAACCCGCATTGAGCATGCTGATGGAGGTTCTTAAGAATGCGTCATTTAAACCGTCCAGCATTAATCTGGCTTTAAGCAATACCCAAGTGGGACAAAAACAGCTGCAGGAAAACCCAAGCCGACTGATGGATATCCGTTTTTATCGCGCTTTATATGGTCAGCACCCTTATGCAGAACCAATCAGCGGCACCCAAGGCAGCACCAAAAAAATTAATGCAGAATTATTGAAAAAATTTCGTGATCAGTTTTTGGTGGCGCAAAATATGAATATTGCCATTACTGGCAAACTCAGCCCGAAACAGGCACTCGAACTGTCTGAACGAATTGCCGGCAACTTACCTCAAGGGCAAAAAGCAGAAACATTGCCACAGCCTGAAATTCAATCTGGCTTTGAAGTGGTACATCTACCCTATAACTCGTCTCAGGCGCATGTCACCTTTGGGCATTTAGGCCCAACCCGCTTTACTGAAGATAAACTGGCTTTAGAAGTCGCCAATCGCATGTTTGGCGGTAGCGGATTTAATGCAGTATTGATGCAGGAACTACGGGTGAAACGTGGTTTTACTTATGGCGCTTATAGTTCATTGAGCTTTAGTCAGGCACCCGGCGTATTCAGCTTTAAGTATTCCACGCGTCAGGATCAACTGCTAGACAGCATTCAGGTCGCACATCAAGCATTTATCCACTTTGTCAGCCAACCTATTGATACTCAGCGTCTGGAAGAAACCAAAGCAGGCATGTTACGTGCTTTTCCTAATAATTACAGCAGTAATGCCACCATTAATGCCCAGCTAGGCAATATGGGTTTTTATAGTGAGCAAACTGATTATTTATCCAGTTATCCAGAACGCTTGGCTAAAATCACAGCGGCAGATGTACAAAATGCAGTGCGCAAGCATTTTCATCCTGATCGCTTAACCCTAGTCGTCGTCAACAAAGAACTGGATCAAAATGCCTTGAAAATGCGTTTGGAGCGAAATTTAATGGATGCCAATTATTACTTACCAACAAACCCTATGCCTAAGGCATCTCCACAGAGACCGGCGGAAGCTGACGTGCCCGAAGTGATTCCTGCTGATAAGCCTGCATCAATTTAAGATATTGCCCACGATGGATATGCTGCTGCTCTAATAAAGCGAGTGCCATATCCTGAGTTTGGGGAAGGTTTTGCTGTTTAGACAGTTGCTGAATCTGGGTGACTTGAGCAATGCTCAACGGACGATATAGAGCAAATGCGGCTAAAAGTAGAATGATCGCAATAATAAAAATAACCACACTGTTATAAATCTGTTCCAGTTTGATTCTGCTGAAAAATTGGCTTAGTTTTTCTGTATCTATAGACATACACTACCTCAGGTTAGAGGTAGTGTATGGTCGCAGTTACATAAGTTCAAGTCAGCGCACTGAATATTCATAAGAGCTGAATCCTGCTATTTCGAGGACTAATTCATGATTCTGGTAATAATTGTTGAATACAGCACCAATGCAACAACAAGCAATACCAGTGCAATTGCAAATTTACTTAAACCCGCTTCTGCTTCAGGCGGATGCAGACGATCCTCATCTGCAATGCGGACCAGCTCACCATTATAAAGCTTATAAAACTGCTCACGCTGGTTTTCATCCAGCGCACGGGTAAAGTCGTAGACTTCTTTACGTTGTGCCAGTCCATAATCACCCAGATGGGTATGTTTACTGAATATAGCTTGATCGAGTTTTTTACGATGCAAATCGGCAAGTTCCATAATTTGACCTGCAGTCGGAGGCATATCAAATTTCACACCATCTAAAGTTCTTGTCATCATGGCCTTCTCCTTATTGTTTGCTATCCATTTACAATGTAGCTTAATAATATTTATAGTTGTGTATAGTTTAATCAGTTAAACTATAACTTAAGTAAACAAATAAAATCGAATAGTTGACTTTTCCATTATTTTGTAATATTAGTTTAACAATACTAATTTATATTTGTATTTAGACTAAATAGTCTATCCTGTAATCATAATTAAAATTAAGGAGTTTTTATATGATACAACAACTCTCTCAACACGATCTGGAACATCTGTACGCAGATGCCGTGAATACCATTCAATCGCAAATGAACTTTGCTGATGCGGTAAAACAGCTTGAAGAAGCCGCTCGTGCTGGCCATGGTAAAGCAGCGCTTTTTTTAGCAGAACTTTATTATCAAGGTTTCCGTGTAGAACGAGATTCACTCAAAGCCCAGTACTGGCAGAACATGGCCACCATGCAAGCATAAAGAAACGTCACCTAGGTGGCGTTTTTTTATGCCCTTTTTTCAATAAGTAGCAATCAATACATATTTTCTTACGAATCCTTGCAAAGCTGAAACAGTAATTTCATATAAAGTTTCTAGAATAGAGCCTGAACTCCAATAGCACTTTATTCTAATGAAACCACGAAAAATTATTCAATTTGATCCGATCTGCAAAAACTTTCTGTTAAAGATCACGATGCTTAAATCTTTGATGAATTGTGGCGAGCTATGGGGCGCATATCACCAAGGCTGGGCGATGATGCGTGACCAGGAAGACTGTATCTTCCCATTCTGGCTCAATCCGCTGGATGCCAAAAATTATGCCCAGCAACATTGGCCGGATTACATTCCACGTAAAATCAATTCTGAAGATTTTGAAAATGCATTATTACCCACCCTGTCGCGACTGAATGTTACGCCAGCGCTGTTCAATACCAATGGAACCAAACTCAAACTGACTGCTGCACAGATGCGTCATCTGTTTTTTTCGCAACAAAGACTGCACATTGCTTAAATAACATGCTATTTATAAAGACTAAAACCTAAACACTTAGAGATGTTCAGGTTGAATACATACTCTAGGATTAATAATAAATTGACCAATAAGGATGATTAAGCATGACCAATGTGGCACAGGTGCTCAGTGAAAAAATGCATCAAGCTATTTATACCATCCGTCCAGATTCTACCGTTTTAGAGGCCATCACCTTGATGGCGGATAAAGGAATCGGGGCGCTTGTGGTAACCCATGAAGACAACGTGGTGGGGATTTTGTCAGAGCGGGATTACACTCGTAAAATCGCGCTGATGCAAAGAACCTCATTCGACACCACTGTTAATGAGATCATGACCTCTAAAGTGATTACCGTAAATACAGCTACTAGCGTAGAAGACTGTTTATCTCTGATGACTGAACGCCACCTACGCCACTTACCCGTGGTCGAACATGAAAAACTGATCGGTCTGATTTCAATTGGGGATTTGGTCAAGGCCGCCATGGATGACCAACGTAAATTGATTGAACAGTTACAGCAATATATCTCAGGTTAAAACATCATCTAGCTTTCTCTAAGGCATTTGAAGATCACTTAAGTGACACCAAGATAAAGTTTTATATCTGATGCATAAAAAATCCCGGTACGTGTATCGGGATTTTTTTATATGAACATTCTGAATAAAATCAGTTTAGACCTAATTTTTCTGCGACGTAATCTGAGTCTTTATCACCACGACCCGATAAGTTCACCACAATTTTGGTATCTTTTGGCAATTTACCCGCTTCACGAATTGCCCAAGCCACCGCATGCGAACTTTCTAGTGCAGGCACAATCCCTTCTACACGGGACAAGGTCATAAATGCATCCAGACATTCCTGATCGGTTGCAGTCGTATACTCAACCCGACCCAAATCTTTAAGCAAGCTATGCTGCGGCCCCACACCCGGATAATCCAGACCAGAAGCAATTGAATGCACTGGCAATGGCTCGCCTTGTTCATCTTCAAGCACATAACAGGCCATCCCATGTAACTGGCTCGGTTTACCTAAGGTCAAAGTAGCTGAGTGCATATCGGTATCTAAACCATGACCTGCTGGCTCAACGCCTACCAGTTTCACATCTGGTTCATTTAAAAATGCAGTGAATGCGCCTACTGCATTAGAACCGCCACCCACACAGGCAACAACATAATCAGGATTTGCACCAAAACGTTCATTGGCCTGAACTTTAATTTCATCACCGATAATCGACTGAAAATCACGCACCATCATCGGGAATGGGTGCGGTCCAACCACCGAACCGATGGCATAAATGTAATTTTTCGGGTCTTTTAAATATTCTTCAAAAGCACTGTCGACTGCATCTTTGAGTGTGGCTGTACCGCGAGTCACAGAAATCAGTTTGGCACCCAGAATCTTCATTTTCACGACATTTGGATGTTCTTTTTCAATATCCACCTGGCCCATATGAATTTCACACGGAATACCCACCAAAGCACATGCGGTTGCCAGTGCGACACCATGCTGTCCTGCACCTGTTTCTGCAATGACTTTGGTCTTGCCCATATATTTGGCAAGTAGTGCTTCACCTAGACAGTGATTGATCTTGTGTGCGCCAGTATGATTCAGATCTTCACGTTTTAAATAAATCTGTGCTCCACCGAGCTGTTCAGAAAGGCGTTTGGCATGAAATAGTGGACTTGGACGACCGACGTAATGAGCAAATAGGTCTTTCAGTTCATTCTGAAATTCTTCAGTCTGACGAATTTCCTGATAGGCCACATTAATATCATCCATGGCCTGTTTCAGATCGGGTGAAATAAACTGACCGCCATATTGACCAAAAAACCCTCTTCATTCGGTAACGCAATACCATTAATTTGATGAGCCATAATCATGCCTGAAATTTTAAATAAGAGATAATGAGTGACTTTATACTAGAATAATTTGTTTTAAAGCACTAATAACTATAGCTAAAGTCACTTATAGATAAATGGAATTAACGTGCCAGATATTTGGTCATGTCTTCAATGCCTTTCAATGTCATTGGAAACATATGATTTTCAAATATTTGCTGGATCAGACCAATGGTATGGGTGTAATGCCAGTATTTTTCTTCTTCAGGATTCAGCCAAGCGGTTTTATCAAAATGCTGACGCAGACGCTGTAACCAGACCTGTCCCGCCTCATCATTCATATATTCAACCGAACCACCGACAGAATTCAGCTCATACGGCGCCATACTGGCATCCCCGACCACAATCACCCGGTAATCGCGCCCATAGGTATTGAACAAATCCCAGGTATTCATGCGTGAACTGGAACGACGGACATTGTCTTTCCAGACATAGTCATACAGACAGTTATGGAAATAAAAATATTCCAGGGTTTTGAATTCGGTTTTCGCAGCACTGAACAGCTTCTCACACTGAGCAATATGCGCATCCATCGAACCACCGACATCGAACAGCATTAAAACTTTGATGCGGTTACGACGCTCGGGCACCAGTTGTACATCCAGAATACCCTGCTTGGCCGTTTCACGAATCGTACCATCAATATCCAGTTCTTCAGCAGCACCCTGACGGGCAAATTTTCGTAGACGGCGCAATGCCATCTGCATCTGGCGACTTCCCAAAATCTGCTCATCGTCCAGATTTCGATATTGGCGCTGTTCCCAGACTTTCACCGCAGAACGCTTACGCCCCGGCCCGCCAATACGCACCCCTTCAGGATGATCGCCATAGGCACCAAAGGGTGAAGTACCACCGGTACCAATCATCTTGTTGCCGCCCTGATGTTTTTTATGCTGTTCGCGCAGGCGCTCTTCCAGCATTTTCATCAGTTCTTCCAGCGATCCGGCTTTTTTCAGCTCTTCGCGCTGCTCCGGGGTTAGATGTTTTTCGAGAAGCTCCAGATCAAACCAGTCTTTAGGCAGTTTATGCATCTGATTGAGAAGTTCATCAATATCGAAGGTTTGAATACCATCAAAATAGTCTTTCATGGCGCGGTCGAACTTATCAAAATAACGCTCGTCCTTGACCATCACGGTTTTGGCGAGCTGATAGAATTCGTCCTGATCGGCAAAGACCAGTCCTGCAGCAACCGCCTGATTCAGGTCAATCAATTCGCGGGTCGATACCGGCACGCCGTATTTGCGTAAGGTATAAAACAGTCGCACAAACATGCGTGTTTCTCCCTTAACGACGTGACATAAAGGCTAGACGTTCAAGTAACTGCACATCTTGCTCATTCTTGATTAATGCACCGTACAAAGGTGGAATTGCTTTAGATTTATCAGTATTGCGCAGAATATCTTCCGGCATGTCGTCAGCCATGAGTAGACTGAGCCAGTCGATCAGTTCAGACGTTGAAGGTGGTTTTTTTAAACCCGGAATCTGGCGCAATTTAAAGAAAACCTGTAAGGCTTCATTCACCAGTGTGGTCGAGATATTGGCAAAATGCACATCAATGATTTCACGCATGGTGGCTTCATCCGGGAATTCGATGTAATGGAAGAAGCAACGACGCAGGAAAGCATCTGGCAATTCTTTTTCATTATTTGAGGTAATGATCACGATTGGGCGCTGAGTTGCGGTAATGGTCTCGCCTGTCTCGTACACATAGAACGACATTTTATCGAGTTCATGCAGCAAGTCATTTGGAAACTCGATGTCTGCCTTGTCAATTTCATCAATCAGCAGAACACAGCGTTCTTCACTGGTAAATGCTTCCCACAATTTGCCCGGCTTGATGTAGTTCTTGATGTCATAGACACGGTCATCACCCAACTGGCTATCGCGCAAGCGGGATACGGCATCATATTCATACAGACCTTGCTGTGCTTTGGTAGTAGACTTGATGTGCCAGGTGATCAGTTCCAAACCCAGACTTTCTGCAACTTGCTCGGCCAGTAAAGTCTTACCTGTACCCGGCTCCCCTTTGACCAGCAACGGTTTTTGCAAACTGCGTGCAGCTTTCACCGCAAGTTTTAAACTGTCAGTCGCGATGTACTGATCGGTACCTGAAAATTGTTGAATATCAGCAGACATGATTGAACCTTATTTTTTACTTACAGCGGTGAACTTTTCTCGTGAACACGAATATTGCTTTTGTTCGACACATAAGTCGACCAGCAATAGCCAATCACAGATCCGATCCCAATGACAAATAAAATAAGTGACGCATTAATCCAAACCAGGGATTGCTCTTTGGTCAACACCCCAAATAACAGACCGAAGATCGCAGGTGCAATAGAAGCATTCGCCCCCTCAGATACCGTCGGTGTCAACAGAATGGCAAAGGCCACAATCCACAAAAAACCGCCCATAGGTTTAGGTAGACGTTTGGTTACGCCATACCAGCACCATAAAGCAATCAGGCTGCCGAGCAAATAAACTGCTACGGCAATGCTCTGTTCAGGAATTGAGTCTAATACAGCCACATAACCATTCATTTCACAACTCCTGAATTAACATTAAGCACCGCGTAAACCTTCTGGTGCGACCGCATTTGGATCAATCAAGCCTTCTGGTGGCATTTGCAGGAAGAAACCGCGGGTTTCAATAGAATCCATGACATGCAAGACATTGGCACGTGCCAGTTTACGTGATTCGCTTAATTCAAGATGCATGACAAAAGTCGCACGTCCAAATGCTGCCTGTACTGCTTCAGTCAATACGCTTAAAGGTTCGAATGTTTCAGCTTCGCTTTCATTCGCAGGACGCGCCACATACAGATACATTTCACTTTTTTTACTGGATTTGTAGATAGACACTTGCATATTTCAAACGACTTTTCTGGAAAAACAACCGCAAGGATACATCAAAAAAAAGACAGAAACATTAGCCACGTCTCATGCATCAGTCGTGATTTTGTATAATTGCTTTTTCTTTAACCAATCCTGTAGCTAATCACTCGCTGACTTTCATCTGGGTAGACAGATAAGATTCATCCTGATGCAATACCTGAATCAGTGGCCGAGTTAATAACTCATAGCGCCACCCAAGCAGATAATCCGGCAGATCCTGTTCATCCTTGTGAAAAACTACATGCTGATACAGTGCATTCAACCATTTCTTGCGCATCAGCACTTCTTTGGGAATCGAGGTTTCATTGACCACATGTTGAATAATTGAATCAATTTTTTCGCCAATATCTTTGGAAGAATGGCGAATTGGACGTGCCAGACGTAAAGGCCAATTTGCCGGCTCCGGCAGGAATTTCAATAAATCTAAAATGGTTTTGCCATGCTCACGAACCACATTCGAACGAATGTCTTTCACATGACTCAGCTGGAAATTATTGCGCGGGAATTTTTCCACCAGATCAATCATGCTGGCATTTTTCAAAATGAAACTGCGTGGCTGATTCAGTGCTTTGGCAATCTGATCACGCCAAACCATTAATTGCTGCAATTGCATCAGCTGACGGCGTGAATGCCGGTAATTTCCGACATCCTGATACAACAAGGCAGTTGGGGTATCTTCGCCAATTTCCTGAGTCAGAAAACGGCAATCTTGCAAGGCAAAATCCAGCAGATCTTTCGAATCCAGATCCTGTTTAATTTTCTCTGACAGTTGCACCAGATAATGCACATCATTGGCAGCATAGAGCAACTGTTCGGAACTGAGTGGACGCGCCAACCAGTCAGAACGGGTCTGGTCTTTTTCGATATCGACTTCCAGCATCTGCTTCAATGCATTTTGATAGCTGACTTGCAGACCATGCCCAAGAAAAGACATGCCAACCTGAGTGTCAAATACATTACTCAGCGATTTCTTCTGGGTATAGTGATAGATCAGGTCGATATCTTCACTACAAGCGTGAAAAATATTCTGCTGTGCGTTAAAAATTTTATTAAGGAACTCAGTCAGATCCAGCGTGGTTCCATCCAACAAATAGACCTTGTTGTCTACGTTAATCTGAAAAACACCCAGCTTAGGCCATAAGGTATCAACCTTGATAAACTCGGTATCCAGCCCATAAACTGAATTCTGATCCATCAGCTTCAGTACATGAGTTAAGTCGTTTTGATGTTGAATAAATTGAAACATAGAACTGAGTCTAAGATTAGATTCTCGATAGATCCATATTAACTGATCTATAGAATTTTTGTATAAAAAATAACGTCAATTCTGCCCTATTTCCTAAAAAATGGCGCTTACTTATCAGGATTTATATTCTAATTAATATCTTTTTTATATTAAAACTAACAAGATATTTAAGCTCAGCTTACTTCATGCGCATCCGATTATGTACTGCCTGACTCAAGGTATGACTATCGACATATTCCAGCTCACCGCCTTGCGGTACGCCTTGGGCAATTCGGGTCATCTGGATCGGCAAATGTTTGCTGGCCTCAACCAGATAATGCGCCGTGGCCTGACCTTCTACCGTGGCATTGGTTGCCAGAATCACTTCTTTCACCTGACCATTGGCCAAACGATGCAATAAGTACGGAATACCAATTTCTTCCGGTCCAATACCATCTAGTGGCGATAAATGTCCACCCAATACATGATATTTCCCGCGGAAACTACCACTTTGCTCAATCGCCATGACATCTGCAGGCGATTCCACTACACAGAGCAGTTCATCATCACGATCCAGCGAACTGCAAATATTGCAGACTTCATCTTCGGTCAGAGAATGACAGATTGAACATTCATGAATGTGATTGGTAGCCTCAGTCAGCGCATGTGCCAGACCAATAGCACCCTCACGATTTTTCATGATCATATGCAATGCCATACGTTGAGCCGATTTTGGCCCAACGCTTGGCAAAATGCGTAATGCTTGAACGAGTTGATCAAAACGATCACTAAACATTGCGCATTCTTCCTTAGAACATACCTGCAAGACCAGGCGGTAAACCCATGCCTGAGTTCGCTGCTTTCATTCTTTCGTCAGATACCACTTCTGCCTGACGTGCTGCATCATTCATTGCCGCTGCAATCAGGTCTTCGATCATATCTGGATCATCCTGAAGTAATTCAGGATTGATTTCGATACGTTTCACCACATTACGGCAAGTCATGGTCACTTTGACCAGACCGCCACCCGCCTCGGCATGCACTTCAGTTTGCGCAAGCTCTTCTTTGGCTTTTTTTACGTTATTTTCAACTTCTTTCTGCATGCGCTGAGCTTGCTGCATCAACATGTTAATGTTCATAAATATCTCCGAACATAAATTTATAAAATTAAATCAGGTCTAAACCGCGACGAATATCCTGGATAATATCACCAATCTCTTCCAAACCAACAGATACGCGAATCAAACCTTCGCGAATACCGGCAGCTTCTTTGGCTTCAGGCGACAATTTACCATGTGTCGTGGTTGCCGGATGGGTAATGGTCGATTTCACATCGCCCAAATTACCGGTAATCGAGATAAACTGGGTATTGTCGATGACAGTCCATGCTTCCTCACGGCCACCTTTGACTTCAAAAGACACAATACCGCCAAAACCGCTCTGCTGTTTGGCTGCCAGTTCATGACCGACATGTTCAGGCAAGCCCGCATAATATACTTTTTCCACTTTTGGATGCTGGTTCAAAAATTCAGCCAATTGCTGTGCACTTGCTGAATGTTCACGCATACGCAAACGTAGTGTCTCCAAGCCTTTTAGAAAAACCCAGGCATTGAATGGGCTCATTGACGGGCCGGTGGTACGGACATAGCCGAAGATTTCTTCCAGCAGTTTATGATTACCTACCACTGCACCACCCAAGGCACGGCCCTGACCATCCAGATATTTAGTCGCAGAATACACCACCAGGTCTGCACCAAATTTGATTGGTTGTTGTAACACCGGTGTACAGAAGCTGTTATCAATCGCCAATAAAGCATCATTGGCATGCGCAATATCGGCGAGTCCCTGTATATCAGCTACTTCTGCTAAAGGATTCGATGGAGACTCAACAAAGAGAATTTTAGTTTCAGGCTTGATGGCATTTTTCCATGCATCAAGATCAGTCAAATCGACGAAATCAACACTGACACCAAATTTTGCGACATATTTTTCAAACATGGAAACCGTAGAACCGAAGACTGCACGTGAACAAATCACATGATCGCCGGCTTTTAAGAATGCCATCATCACTGCCATAATGGCTGCCATACCCGAACTGGTGGCGACGGCGCGCTCTGCACCTTCAAGTGCAGCCAGACGCTTTTCAAACATGGCAACGGTCGGATTGGTAAAGCGAGAATAGATATTGCCCGGCTCCTGGCCTGAGAATTTAGCTGCGGCTTCTGCAGCATTTTCATACACAAAAGACGATGTTAGAAAAATCGGTTCGCCATGCTCACCTTCAAAAGTGCGGGTATGACCGGTACGAATGGCTAAAGTTTCTAATTGGTAAGAAATATCGTCTTGCTGGCTCATCGCTTTACCTCAGCCCTCAGGCTGCCTTTTGTAAAAATTTGCCAACATTTTGAGCGCCTAAGCTATTTCAGGTCAAGGCATAATAAGCGATTATTGCTTAGACTTCGATCAATCCTCCCGCGGATACGGATATTTTATTTACATGATTCAGTTAAAACAAAACTTTCAGCGCCAGCAAAAAAAATTGAAACACCTCAGCACCCGGGTGTTTAATGCCTCCTCACTGATCCTGTCGCAAAAAACCCCTTTTGAATATATTGCCGGCACCGAGTTTTGCAAGATTCGTTATTACGCTTCACCTGAGAAAAAATATAAGGAGCCTCTGGTTTTCATCGCACCGTTAGCCATTAATATGGATATCTATGATCTGTATCCTTATCGCTCTCTGGTCAAGCATTTTCAGCATAGCGGTTTTGATGTCTATCTGGTGGAATGGAAACGCTTTAACTTTAAGCACCGTCACCTGAATTTTTTATCTTTTATCGATGCAGCCATTCCTCAATCCATTGAAACCATCTGCAAGCATTCAGGCAGTCAGTTCATTTCCTTACACGGCTGGAGTATGGCTGGGGTGTTTGTCACGCTCTATACAGCCCTGCATTCGCCTGAACATGTCAAGAATCTGATCGTGGTGGGCAGTCCTATCGACAGTTATGCGTCAGGACGTGTCGGCAAACTTTTTTCTACGACCAATAAACTGATCTCTAAAAACAAAAATCTGCAACAGGCCATTCATCAAGGATTGATCCCGAAGCAATATATTCATACGCCGGGTATTGTAAATGCCTTGGGCTTTAAATTACTTGATCCGATTGGCTGGCTAAAAAGCCAGAAGCAGTTTTTGCTGAATCTGGATCATGTCGAAGATGTCTATGAACATGCCACCATGGGGAATTTCCTGAACAAGATGATCGATTATCCGGGCGGGATTAATCAGGACATGGTTCTGCATTTATGGCTGCAAAATCCTTTAAAATACGGTTCTATCACTTTAGATGGTCGTATTGTTGATCTTAAAAATATCAGCTGCTCCCTATTGGTAGGTGCAGGTCAAACCGACCAGATTGTCACAGAACAGTCAGCTAAGCCTTTGATGGAATTGACAAGTAGCCAGGATAAGACGTTTACTCTTATACCGGGTGGTCATCTTGGACTAATGTCGAACCAGAAAACAGCCAATACATTCTGGCCAAAAATGACGACCTGGCTGGTGCAGCGCTCCACACGTCTTGATGCTTAAAGCAGATTTCTCGCACCAGAAAAATATTAAAAATTATCAATAGATTTAAACATATTCAGAGGGTACAGCATGATTCAATCAGTGGCATTTATCGGCCTAGGTGCAATGGGTTTTCGTATGGCAGCACATTTACCCAAGCATTTTGATACGGTCTATGTCTGGAACCGCAGCTTTAACAAGGCAGAGCAACATGCGGCTGAATATGGCACCCAAGCCGTCACACTGGAACAGGCCGTACAGGCAGATGTGATTTTTTCCTGCCTGCCAACTAGCGCTGACGTTGAACGACTTCTGGAAAATCTGTCGCTTAAATCCGGTTCAGTCTGGGTCGACTGCACCAGTGGTGTACCGGATTCTGCCCAAAAATTGGCAGTACAATTGGCTAAACATGGGGTAATCTTTCTGGATGCACCGGTCAGCGGCCAAACCGTTGGTGCTGAGAATGGTACATTAACCGTGATGGTGGGCGGCAATGCAGAGGGCTATGAAAAAGCCCTTCCTGCGATGCAGGCATTTGGCAAGCTGATCAAGCATGTCGGTGAATCTGGCGCGGGTTTTGCAGTGAAAGCCGTAAATAATATGTTAATGGCTGTAAACCTGTGTGCCGTCGCAGAAGGCTTTACTACACTAAAAGCGCATGGGGTAAACTTGCATGAAGCGCTGGATTGTATTAATGCTTCAAGTGGTAAAAGCATGGTGACTGAAACCGTTTTGCCGCAGCGTATTTTAAACCGCAGTTTTCCTGTAACCTTTGCCCTGCCACTCTTGGCCAAAGATACAGGCATTGCAATCGACCTTGCGCGTGAAGCCAAAATTTCTGCGCCTGTGCTCTCGTTGACCCAGAATCTGATTCAAGCGGCCAGCGATCTGTCGGATAAAAACAGTGATTTTTCCAGTGCTGTGAAAATGTATGAATCATGGAGTAATATTACCATCGAGTAATATCTCGCCATTGAATAATGATAACGAAACCTCATATTGTGACTAGTAGGCAGGCACATATAGTGGATAACCCAGAGGAAACTCTCATGAAGAAATTTTCTGTTGCAGCATTGATTGGCTTTGCAACTTTGTTCGGGGCTTCAACATCGGTTCTTGCATCTGAACAAGAGTGCAAAAAATTAAAAAATGATCATGACGTGATTTATGCGTCTAAAGGTTTCTGTTTCAAAGATCCTGAAGCAAAAGCCAAGTTTGGTAATGACAATTGCTATACAACCAAGCCAAAATTCTCGGAAAAAGAGCAACAACGTCTTGACGCGATCAAAGATCGTCAGAAAGAATTGAACTGTAAATAATTCAGTTTAATGACGCTCAAGGAATATACTTATGACTTATGATGATCAGAATATTTTTGCACGAATTCTACGCGGTGAACTTCCTGCGATAAAAGTGTATGAAGATGACCAGGTTCTTGCATTTATGGACATCATGCCTCAGGCAGAAGGTCATACTCTCGTGGTTCCGAAAACTCCGGCGATCACTTTACTGGATCTACCCCCTGAAGCTGCAGCCTATACGATTCAGATCGTACAGAAAGTTGCAAAAGCCATTGAAAAAGGTTTAGGTGTGGACGGTATCGTGCTGATGCAATTATCAGGGGCCGCAGCGGGTCAGACCGTACCACACGTACATTTCCATCTGGTTCCTACCTCTTTGCACAATCTGGGCAAACATGCAGCACAAATGGGCGACCAGGAAAAAATTAAAGCGCTGGCTGAGAAAATTAAAGCTGCCCTTTAAGCTATTCTTAATACCTAAAAATGGAGCCTCGGCTCCATTTTTTATGTCTAATGTATTTCACTCTTGATTAAGCCAATAAAATATCAGTAAAAGTCACCTAGCCTATTTTTAAGTTTTGCAGCAAACACCGAGCTTAGCTGTATTTGCATCAATCCTGCTTACCCCACTCATAATCCTATAAAAAATAAGACAATGATTGTCTTTAATATTTCTGAAATATTTCCTTAATCATATTGACTTATTTGTAATGAATACTTGGCACCAATAGAGCAGTAGATGTTTCAAAACAATACTGAAACTTGTTTTTAAGACGATGAATAAAAAAGTCTTTATTGGAGCAACACATGAAAAAAACGTTATCTGCATTAGCAATCGGGGCAACAATTTTAACACCAGTGATGGCAGCTGCTGCTGATGTTAAAGTGTATGGTCGTGCACACGTTTCTTTAGATTATCTGGATGATGGCCAGGATTATAACGAAGTAGGTCTTTCTTCAAACTCTTCACGCCTAGGCTTTAAAGCTGAACAAAAACTAGAAAATGGTATGACTGTATTTGGTCAAATCGAACAGGAAATTAACTTTGCAAGTGGTTCTGCAAATGATGATGTTGAATTTGCAACTCGCGATACTTTTGTTGGTTTAAAAGGTGATTTTGGTCAAGCGCGTATCGGCCGTTTTGACAGCCCATTCAAAGTAGCACGTGGCCCGGTCAACTTCTTTGGTGATATGGTTGGTGATGTTCGTAACGTTACGCGTGTAGGCAACCTGCGTTTTGATGAACGTAATGCCAATACCATTGAATATAAATCACCAAAATTTGGTGGCGGTTTCAACGTATTAGGTGCGATGTCACTACATGAAACAAATAGCCCGGATGCCACTAAAGATGGCGCTAAAGACAAAGATAAAGCATACGACCTCGCTTTAACCTATAAAGAAGGTAAAGTTGATTTCGCTGCTGCCTATGAACACTATGAAGAAGAAGCTGCCCGTGGTGAGCGCGATGGTTTCCGTATTGCTGGTGCTTACAAAATCACACCTGAATTCAACCTGGGCGGTTTATACCAATTCCTTCAACACGATAATTCTGAAGCAAACCCAGATGCACAAGTATTTGGTGTAGCCGGTGAATATAAATTTGCACCAAAAACCTCATTCCGTGGTGAAGTATTCCACCGCGATGTCGATGCCGATGATGCGAATGCAACTTTACTGGCAATCGGACTTGAGCACCGTTTAGATCCAACAGTCCGCATTTATGGCAACATAGCAACTGTATTAAATGATGAAAACTCAAACCTTACCCCTTGGGCACAAGGTCGTACCAATACTGTAGGTGGCGTACGCGGTGAAGACAGTCTAGGACTTTCACTAGGCATGCGTTACGACTTCTAAGTCCAGTCTCCCTCACAAAGCTTAAAAAGAACATGCCTCCAGCATGTTCTTTTTTTGGTGTGTTTTTTATCAATATAAATATAGTGAGAAAGATTGTGACACTGATATTCAACCCTCATAAAACCAACCAGTTTAGTTTGATTAATTTTATTCTTTATTTTAAAACCAAGCATTTTAATCAGATTAAAAAATATTAATCCAATTAAAATGATCTACATTAAAATATATAAATATAAGCATTTTAGTCGGATTTAAAAACCGATAGAATTACATAAAATAATAAAAAATATTTAGAATAGATTTTAACTCATATAAATATATATTTAATATTTTCAAACATTTATAAATATATATTTATTTAAACTGTATCGTCTATTTATTTTTTAGTTACAATAGATTAATAATATACAACAAGTCATATAACAGGCTTAGTCGAATGAGCTTAGTTCCCAAAAATCTAAACCAGAGAGTGGTTAGAGAAATAACCGCTATTTTAATTATCAAGGTTATTTTACTAATGATAATTAAAAACATCTGGTTTGATGCGCCTACGATTCCTAAAAATTTTGATAACCAAGTCGCCGAGCGTATCGCCGGCAATCCTTCCCAAATCCAGGAGACACGTTGATGATTTCTGAAAGCGTGGTCGATCTCTCGCGGTTCCAGTTCGCCATGACCGCGATGTATCACTTTATTTTTGTTCCACTGACGCTAGGTCTGGCATTTCTGCTTGCCATTATGGAAACCACCTATGTGATTTCCGGCAAAGAAATCTACAAAGACATGACCAAGTTCTGGGGAAAGCTGTTTGGTATTAACTTTGCCTTAGGGGTAACCACGGGCCTGACCATGGAGTTCCAGTTCGGAACCAACTGGGCTTATTACTCGCATTATGTCGGTGATATTTTCGGTGCACCACTGGCGATTGAAGGTTTGATGGCCTTCTTCCTTGAATCGACGTTTATTGGCTTGTTCTTCTTTGGTTGGGATCGTCTTTCCAAAGTGCAACATCTGGCCGTAACCTGGCTGGTGGCTTTAGGCTCGAACATGTCCGCACTCTGGATTCTGGTCGCCAATGGCTGGATGCAAAACCCGGTCGGTTCGGCATTTAACTATGAAACCATGCGTATGGAAATGGTGGACTTTGCTGCATTGATCTTTAACCCGGTCGCTCAAGTTAAATTTGTGCATACCGTATCTGCCGGTTATGTCACAGGTGCCATCTTCGTCCTGGCTATTTCAAGTTACTACATGCTGAAAAAACGTGACCTGCCTTTTGCACGCCGTTCTTTTGCCATTGCAGCCATCTTCGGGCTTGCTTCTACACTTTCGGTGATTTTACTGGGTGATGAATCAGGTTATGAGCTGGGTGATGTACAGAAAACCAAACTGGCAGCGATTGAAGCAGAATGGGATACTCACCCTGCACCTGCGCCATTTACTTTGTTCGGTATCCCGAATAAGGAAACCATGACTACAGATTATGCAGTGAAAATTCCTTATGTAATGGGTCTGATTGCTACACGTTCTACGACTGAACAAGTTACAGGTATTAAGGACCTGCTGGTTCAGCATGAAGCGCGTATCCGTAATGGTATGGTGGCCTATTCGCAACTGGAAAAATTACGTGCTGGTGATCAGTCTCCAGAACTGAAAACCGCTTTTGAAGAAAGCCAAAAAGACCTCGGTTACGGTCTGCTGCTGAAGAAATACACGCCAAATGTCGTTGATGCCTCTGAAGAGCAAATCAAAGCAGCTGCTAAAGATACCATTCCACACGTACCAAGTCTGTTCTGGGCCTTCCGTGCCATGGTTGCTTCTGGCTTCTTGATGCTACTTCTATTTGCACTGGCAACTTTTGCGGTAGCAAAACGTAATGCTGAAAACAAACCATGGTTATTGAAATTTGCATTATTTGCACTTCCTCTGCCTTGGGTTGCTGCGCAAACTGGCTGGTATGTGGCAGAAGTAGGTCGTCAACCTTGGACCATTGGTGAGGTATTACCGACACATCTTTCAGCATCAAGCTTAAGCACAGGTGATGTCTGGGGTTCAATCCTTGCATTGGCAGCATTCTATACCGTGTTACTGATTATTGAAATGTATCTGATGATCAAGTTCTCACGTCTTGGCCCAAGCTCACTGCATACCGGTAAATATCATTTTGAAAAGCTTGCAGCTGCAGAAAAGGCAAATGGGGAGACTCAAGCATGATCGAATATGAATTATTAAAAATCATTTGGTGGGTGCTGGTCGGCGTATTGCTGATTGGCTTTGCCCTCACCGATGGCTTCGATATGGGCTCCATGGCGATCATGCCATTTGTGGGCAAAAATGATAGCGAGCGCCGTGCAGCGATCAATACCATTGCGCCACACTGGGACGGTAACCAGGTCTGGTTTATTACTGCCGGCGGTGCTTTGTTCGCTGCCTGGCCAATGGTCTATGCAACTGCCTTCTCCGGCATGTACTGGGCACTGTTGCTGGTCCTGTTTGCCCTATTCCTGCGTCCGGTCGGTTTTGACTATCGCTCAAAACTGGAAAATACCAAATGGCGCAATTCATGGGACTGGGGTCTAGCCATTGGTGGTGCAGTGCCTGCATTGGTCTTCGGTGTGGCATTCGGCAACATGTTCCTAGGTGTACCATTTACTTTAGATGAAACTGTACGTTCTACTTATACTGGTAGCTTCTTTGCCCTGCTGAATCCGTTTGCGATTGTCTGTGGTCTGGTCAGCTTATCGATGCTGTGTGCACATGGTGGTGCATGGTTAATGCTGCGTACTGATGGTGACCTACGCCAACGTTCTGCCAAAGCAACACAAATCATGGGTCTGGTTTATCTGGTTACCTTCCTGGCTGCAGGCGCTTGGCTGTACTTTGGTGGTATTCAAGGTTATACACTGGTTACACCTTTTGATACCAATGGTGTTGCCAACCCGCTCGCCAAAGAAGTGCTGACCAATGCCAATCCAGGCTGGATGAATAACTACTCGACTTATCCAATCACGATGGCAGCGCCTATTGTCGGCATTTTGGGCGGTTTGATCATTGTACTGGCAGCAGGTAAAAATAAAGCAGGCTTGAGCTTCCTGGGTTCATCTCTGGCAGTTATCGGTGCAATTCTGACTGCTGGTTTCGCCCTATTCCCTTTCCTGATGCCTTCAAGCATTAACCCGGTTGCAAGTCTGACCATGTGGGATGCGGTATCTAGTAAAAATACCTTAACCGTTATGACCGTTGCTGCCTGTATCTTTGTTCCACTGATCCTGATCTATACCACTTGGTGTTATTACAAGATGTGGGGCGTGATTACCAACAAACACATTGAAGATAATTCACACAGCCTGTACTAAGGGCTGTGTCTTAAGGAGAGACAACTATGTGGTATTTTGCTTGGATTCTGGGTGTACTGATGGCATGTTTTGCCAGTGTGATTGCTGCCATTTACATGGAACAACACCAAGACCTAGATGAGGAATAAAACATGACCGAAGCTGCGCTTGAGAAAACCGTTGTAGACAAGAAACCAAACAAATTTGCGATGATGATTTCCTGCCTATTGGCTTTTCCTCTCGCAGCCGTGTTATTGGTTCATCCTTCTGCAATGCTGGATGCCAACGGTGAATATAGCCATAGTGCCATGATGTATATCATGATTGGTATTTCTGGAGGCTTTGTCCATGGTGTTGGCTTTATGCCGCGCCACTGGTTCTGGAAATGGTTGTTTAGCCCTTTCCTAGCATGGCCTTTAATGATCTGGGGTTATTACACCTGGTTTCTCAGTTAAAGTATGAAATTAAAAAGCCCTCATTTGAGGGCTTTTTAATTTCATACGAATTCTAAAATATTCTTCTTTTTTCTTCTGGCCAAAACAGGATTTTTAAAACAACTTATTTTAAGTATATAAAAAGCCGGAACCAGTCCGACTTTTAGAATGACTTATCGATGAGTATGAATCGACATCACAATGCCCATCCCGGCCAGCATGGAAATCACTGCCGTTCCACCATAACTCATGAGCGGTAATGGATCTCCAGTTACAGGTAAAATCCCGCTCACCATGCCTGAGTTTAAAAATACAAAGAAGAAGAAAGTCAGTCCCATGGCTCCAGCATATAAACGGCCAAAGTTATGAAAGCTGTTTAAACCAATCATCAGACAGCGAATAATAATGGCAGTGAATAAACTAAACAGCAGGAAAACGCCGATAAAACCGAATTCTTCGGCATAAGTCGACATAATAAAGTCAGTATGATGTTCAGGCAGATAACCTAAATGTGATTGGGTACCTTCGGTATAGCCTTTGCCCGTGGAACCACCTGAACCAATCGCAATTTTGGATTGGATGATATTCCAGCCTGCACCCAAGGCATCCGATTCCGGATCAAATAACGTGGTAATACGTTTTTTTTGATACTCTTGTAGCACGAACATCCATGCAGCCGGAGCTGCCACAGCTACCGCCGCTGCTGCACCACCAATCAGACGCCACGACATCCCACTTAAAAATAGAACAAAAATACCAGGAATTACCAAGCCAATGTTCAAGTCAGGCTGAAGTGCCACCAAAACAAATGGTACGCCCAATAAAATCAAAGCCCCGACAATATGCAAAAATTTGGGAGGAAACGGCTTACGTGCAAAATACCATGCCATCATCAAAGGCATCGCAAATTTCATCACCTCACTCGGTTGCATGCTTCCCACCCCCGGCAAGGTAATCCAGCGGGTTGCACCTAAACGTTTTTCACCAATCACAAAGACCAGAAGCAGCATGAAGATCCCGAAGGCATACAGGTATGGACTAATCGCCTGATAGACTTTCGGTGGAATCTGCGCACAGATAAACAGCAGCACAAAACCAATTCCAAAACTGATCGCCTGACGCACCACCATGCCAGAGTCTTCGGATGTCGCGCTATACACCACCATTAAACCCAGGATTGCATTGAGAACCAGAAAGCACAATAACCATGGATCAAGGTGCAACTTGGTCCATCGAGATGAATCTTGCGGGTTAATACTACGTCCATCACGCAAAGAATGACGTAAAAACCGATACTGCTGTGAAGGTATCATTGGCCAAAAGGTGAAAAAGAATGATGGTAAAATTATAAGTGAAAGCCATAGCGAATAGATCGCTATAGCCAGATTTATTCTGCTTTTATTTAAATATTATTTGAATATATTTTTAAGCCTGAGCCTTTAAAATCAGTCTGGCGAGTTCCAGATCATCCGGATAAGTAATTTTAATATTATCGGAACGCCCTTGTACTACACTCACTGGCTCACCGATATGCTCCAGTGCACTGGCTTCATCGGTAATCGTAGCCCCACCCTGCAAAGCCTGCTCAATCGCCCACTTTAATACCCCTATCTTGGCCATTTGTGGCGTTTGTGCCTGCCAGAGCATCGAGCGATCCACTGTTTCCTCGATATCAAAATTGGTTACTACACGCTTAAGTGTATCTCGCACCGGGATGGCCAGAATCGCAGCCTGATCATTTGTAATCGCCGTATTGACCAGTTGTTGCAGACAATCCAGACTGACACAGGGACGTGCCGCATCATGTACTAGTACCCAGTCATCTTCAGAAGCGATTTGAGATAAATAGTTCAGTGCATTTAACACGGAATTCACCCGCTCGGCACCACCCAAACAAAAATGGGCTTTCTCCAGACTGGAAAATGGCAATGTTTTTGCCACGTTGTCCTGTGCACCAATCGCCAGGACATAACCCGTCAAAGGCAGGTGATTCAGACGAGCCACCGTATGTTCAAGAACAGTTCGCTCTTGAATCATCTGATATTGTTTCAGTTCTGTTTTGGAGAAACGGCTACCGGAACCTGCAGCTGGAAGAATGACCCAAAGTTTAGGGTGTAGTTGGTGCTTCAGCTGACTCATTGGTTCGCAGGTCTACTTTAGAATTAGGATTAAGATAGATCGGTTTATATTGAGTACTGATCGTGCTCATTTGAATAAAAGTTTCGCGTGGCTTAATCAGACCAAGATCTAAACGCGCATGTTCTTCGATGGCTTCAATACCATTCTTCAAATCATAAACTTCTGCCGCCAGAACGCGATTACGCTCTTTCAGCTCATCATTCAATTCCATCTGTTGCTGGATTTTCTGGGTCAGTTGCTGATGATCATGATAACCACCTTCACCAAACCAGTATAAATATTGAAACCCTGCGATCAAAATGATCGCAAGGCCCAACAGTACTTTACTCGCAGTCGAGTCGAATACATTTAACATTGACATAAGTCGCTTAGTTCAAACCTTTGAACTCAGCTTTACCGCGATATGCAGCATTAGTCAATTCTTCAATACGAAGTAATTGATTATATTTCGCTACACGGTCAGAACGGCAAAGTGAACCAGTCTTGATTTGACCCGCTGCTGTACCTACTGCAAGATCAGCAATCGTTGAATCTTCCGTTTCACCTGAACGGTGTGAAATTACAGTAGAGTAACCATTCTCTTTCGCAAGGTAGATGGCATCTAAAGTTTCAGTCAAGGTACCGATCTGGTTGTATTTGATGAGAATCGAGTTACCCACTTTTTCGTTGATACCACGTTGCAGAATTTTCGGGTTCGTTACGAACAAGTCGTCACCAACCAACTGGATCTTGTCGCCAAGAATAGAAGTCAGGTAAGACCAGCCTTCCCAGTCAGATTCGTCCAAACCATCTTCAATCGAGATAATTGGGTACTGGTTTACAAGACCTGCCAAATAGTCAGAGAACTGGTTGCTTGTGAACGCTTTGTTGCCTTCGCCAGCAAGAATGTACTGACCATTTTTGTAGAATTCTGAAGATGCACAGTCAAGCGCAAGCATGATGTCAGAACCTGCTTTGTAGCCAGTTTGACCAATTGCTTCAAGAATAACTGTGATTGCTTCTTCGTTTGAACGTAAGTTCGGCGCAAAACCACCTTCATCACCTACCGCAGTGTTTAAACCTTTTTTGTTTAAAACTGATTTAAGTGAATGGAAGATTTCAGCACCGGCACGTAGCGCTTCAGAGAATGAAGTGAAGCCTACTGGCTCAATCATAAATTCTTGAATATCGACGTTGTTGTCTGCATGTGAACCACCATTGATGATGTTCATCATTGGTACAGGCATAGTTAGAATCGTTTGACCGCGAAGATCTGCGATGTATTGGAAAAGAGGAATTTTCTTTTCTTCAGCAGCAGCGCGAGCAGCAGCCAAAGACACTGCCAAAGTTGCGTTTGCACCTAGTTTTTCTTTGTTTTCAGTACCGTCAAGCGCGATCATCGTGTTATCGATGTCTTTTTGTTCGAATACTGATTTACCGACCAAAGCGTCACGGATTAACGTATTTACGTTATTTACCGCAGTTTTAACGCCTTTACCTAAGTAACGCGCTTTATCGCCATCACGAAGTTCTAAAGCTTCACGAGAACCAGTTGAAGCACCAGATGGTGCACATGCACGGCCAACTACGCCAGATGCTAAGATTACGTCTGCTTCGATGGTAGGGTTACCACGAGAGTCCAAAATTTCACGTGCACGAATGTCAACGATTTGGCTCATGAACTATTCCTCAGTTGATTAATATGAGCTGCCTATACGGCAGCGCAAGAGTGATAAACTCAGTGTGTATCTAACTTTTCGAAACCTTTGACCAAGGTATCCAATTCTTTTAGCTGTGCCAGGAAAGGCTCAAGCTGAGACATGCGCAGCGCACATGGACCATCACACTTGGCTTTTTCCGGATCTGGGTGTGCCTCTAAGAACAAACCAGCAAGACCCGTTGCCATACCCGCACGCGCAAGCGTTGTAATTTGCGCACGACGACCACCGGCAGAATCTGCACGGCCGCCTGGGGTTTGTAAGGCATGGGTCACATCAAAGAATACCGGGACATTCATTTCTTTCATGATGTCGAAGCCCAGCATGTCTACAACCAGATTGTTATAGCCAAATGCCGAACCGCGTTCACAAATGATCAGTTTGTCATTTCCAGCTTCCAGACACTTATGCAGAATATGGCGCATTTCGTGTGGAGCCAGGAACTGGGCTTTTTTGATATTGATGATGGCATCCGTTTTTGCCATGGCTTCCACAAGATCCGTCTGACGGCTTAAGAAAGCTGGCAATTGAATAATGTCTGCCACTTCTGCAACAGGAGCCGCTTGATACGGCTCATGCACATCGGTGATGATCGGCACATTAAAGTGTTTTTTAATGTCAGCTAACCACTCGAGACCTTTTTCCAGGCCAGGCCCACGGAAAGAGTTCAGGCTTGAACGGTTGGCTTTATCAAAGCTGGCTTTGAACACATAAGGAATGCCCAAACGTGTGCAGATATCGACATAAGTCTCTGCGATTTCAAAAGCCAGGTCTTTAGATTCAAGTACATTCATTCCGCCGAATAATACAAATGGCAAATGATTTGCCATTTGTATATCGCCCAAACGTACAATTTCTTGTGGTTTTAATTGCGACATTTAAACTTCCCTAGTTGTGTCCTACGCACCGATTATTTGGTTTTTTGGTACTGCTTTTTCGCAGCATCAATGAAACCGGCAAACAATGGGTGACCATCGCGTGGCGAGCTGGTAAATTCCGGGTGGAATTGTACTGCAATAAACCAAGGATGTGCAGGAATTTCAACAGTTTCTACCAAATGCTGTACCGGAGAATAACCAGAAATCTTCATGCCTTTTTCTTCCAGCACTGGGATATAACGGTTGTTCATCTCGTAACGGTGACGATGGCGCTCGATGATTTCTTCAGAACCATAAACTTCTGCAGTTTTAGTCCCTGCAACCAGTTCAGATTTTTGCGCGCCAAGACGCATCGTACCACCCAGATCAGAATCAGCAGAACGTTGCTGAACTTCACCACGCTCATCTAACCATTCAGTAATTAAACCAATCAATGGAGATTTGGTTGAACGGTTAAATTCAGTCGAGGTCGCGTCTGCAATACCAGCAACATTACGTGCGTATTCGATCACAGCCAACTGCATACCCAAGCAAATACCGAGGAACGGCACACCGTTCTCACGTGCGAACTGAATCGCCTTCATTTTGCCTTCAGTACCGCGCTCACCGAAACCACCAGGAACTAGAATCGCATCAGCATCTTTCAATACTTCTGCTACATCTTGGCTTTCAAGCTCTTCAGCGTTTACGTAGTCAATCTGAACTTTCACACGGTTTTGAATCCCGGCGTGTAAAAGTGCCTCATTCACAGATTTATATGCATCTGGAAGTTCAACGTATTTACCGACCATTGCAACACGTACGGTGTATTCAGGGTTCAGTAATGCTTCTACAACGTTATCCCAATCTGTTAAATCAGCTTCAGGAAGATCGTTATAACCAAAACGTTCACAGATTAAATCATCAACATTTTGTTCGTAGAATGTACGTGGAATCTGGTAGATCGAACGTGCGTCTTTACATACCACAACGGCACGTGCTTCAACGTTGGTAAATAATGCAATCTTACGCGTCGTATCTGCATCTACATCGTACTCTGTACGACAGATGAGAATGTCTGGCTGAATACCAATCGACAGGAGTTCTTTAACAGAGTGCTGTGTTGGTTTGGTTTTTAATTCTGCTGCAGACTTAATGTATGGGAGTAACGTTAAGTGCATTAACATGGTACGTTTATGACCAAGTTCAACCATTAACTGACGTACAGATTCCATGAATGGGAGAGATTCAATGTCACCTACAGTACCGCCGATCTCTACGATCGCAACGTCATAACCTTCGCCTGCACGAAGTACACGCTCTTTGATATTGTCAGTAATGTGTGGAATAACTTGAACAGTACCGCCTAGATAGTCACCACGGCGTTCTTTGTTTAGAACATCCTGGTAAACACGGCCTGATGTGAAGTTATTTAGTTTGGTCATTTTCGCACGACGCAAGAAACGTTCGTAGTAACCCAAGTCTAAGTCTGTTTCAGCACCATCTTCTGTAACAAAAACTTCACCATGCTGGAATGGGCTCATTGTCCCTGGATCGACATTAATGTATGGATCCATTTTTACCATGGTCACTTTTAAACCACGAGCTTCTAAAAGTGCAGCAACAGAAGCAGCTGAAATACCTTTACCTAGTGATGAAACTACACCACCAGTAACGAAAATAAAATGGGTCATTGGGTTTCTCGTACAATCGAGCCTAAATCGGCCTGCAATGTTGCGCAATTTTACTTTACCTTGTACCTAGAAAGCAAAGTCAATCCGCATCAATTCAAAGAACAATAAACAATTGACTATTCTAACAGCAATTCCTATAAAAAATTACAGTAAGTTCATATGATTTCTATCTTGCATTTTGCTGCTATAATAGTGTATCCACTCCACACTTTTATGTTTGATGCAATGATGATGAAGAAACTTTTAATCTCCACCCTAATCCTGACTGGCCTGACATTAACTGCGTGTGTAAAAAAAGAAGCACCAAAAGAAGAAGAGCAAGTAGAAGTTACTCCAGCATCTGAAATCTCGACTCCAGAACCAACGCAATTTGAACCGCTTGAACCTGTAGAGCCAGCGGCAATTGAAGAGGAAGTAGCGCCAACGGTTGAAATTCAACGTGAGCAAACTGAAAACACCACGACTGAAATCCGTCGTGAAATCAAAAAACCAGAAACTACTGAGCCGGCACCAGTGCCTGAAACCCGCGAAGAACCTGCGTCAAAGCCTGCTGCGACCACACCTAAAACCAATTCAAATCCAGAAAACAAGTCTGAGGATGATGCGGTTGCTGACGCAATTGCCGCAGCGATGCCAGCACTTGACTAATTACAGTATCATTCATCAAAAAACCCAGCAGATGCTGGGTTTTTTATTGGAACTTTTTAAGCGGATACTGTTGCCGGTGCACGAGATAAGTGAATCAAATAGTCTGCCATTAGTCGGGTAGCCCAAGATTCGGTTTGCATCAAGCCCTGATAAAAGCCGCAATGACTGCCTTTTTTGGTGGTAATCACCATAATATTAGACATCGCCCGAATTTTTTCTTTATAAGGTTCTAAATTTCGGATGTGACAAACCGGATCATCCTCCGCATTTAAAATCATCAGTGGGATTTTGACACTTTCAAACACATAAATCGGATTGGTTGCCTGAGTATAACTGGCATAATCCGCAAATCCGGCCAGTTCAAAATAAAGTTTTTCAAATTCAGACAGATCTTTAACTTCTAATAACTGTTTCCAGCTTGGGCAGACCTGCCAGGTTTCCTGATAAGGATGAATAAAGCGCTTAATCAGTTTTTTGGCCATGACTTTACTGTAAAACGGATGCACATTGGCAAAACCGGTTTCAGTGTTATAGCCAGGGCATAAGGCAAAAGCCGCTTTGAGTGGGGTTTGTTCACCTTCTTCGCCCAGATAACGCACTAACAATCCCGTACCCGCAGAAGATCCAACCCCATAGAGATCGGACTGAGGAAATCTGTCCTGTATATACAAGAGCTGCTCACGCAAATCCTGAGTTGAACCAAACAGGTTCATTTTAGGCACAGGCATGGGTAAGTCTGCATGACCACGGCGTAAACACAATGCAACACGCCAACCCGTATATTTATGCAGATCACGAACCAGTTCACGCATTGATTCAGGAGAACCGGTAATAGTATGAAGTAATACAATGGTCGGCGTGCTTGCCGGAAGATCGAGTCCATACCAGGCAATACCGGTAATTCCACCATCTGACATTTTCAGCTGTTCAAGCGCATCATATTTCAGTTTAATGGTGCGTTTTTTAATTAAATCGAAATACAGAATATGTGCGTGTGCATTGGCTAACCAAGGTGTAGGACGATATTTTTGTTGCAGCTGCGGTAAGCGCTCAATGAGTCCTGAAAATACACCATTCGGATTGTAATACAGGGTCGGCTCGTCTGCTCCACTGAAACGATCCAGATACTCACTGGAAAGCTGACCCAATTTTTTAAGCAACATTTTCATCTGTCATCCCCCTCTAGTTGTACTAGCTGTGATTTACAAATTTCATGCCGACTTGAATCAATAGTTCGAATTAAGTTTTAGCTTGGAATGATTGCATCCGCTGGCCCATCTGTACAGCCAGGGCTTCAAGTCCGGACTTAGGTCGAATCATGACTTCAAAATCAATCATCTGCCCCTCTTCATTAAACTGAATCATGTCAACTCCCTTTAGCTTTTTATCGCCCACATTGGCAGAAAACTCAAGTACGACATTGTTACCATCTTCACTTATAAATTCACGGTGATAAGTGAAGTTTTCAAAGACTTGAATGACATTGGTCAAAATAAAAAATACCACCTGTTTTCCAGGATAAGGCTGAAAAGCCACAGGCGAACGAAATACCACTTCTTCAGCAAGTAGTTCATTCAAGATCGACATATCACGGGTTTCCAGCATCTCATGCCAGCGTGCAATGGATTTTCTAGTATTTTCGATGGTCATTTTGGATTCCTTTTTTTTTGATATTTTTTAATAAAAGCTTAAATACTTCTTTCTTTTAATTGACAGAATTCCCCCTTTTATTAAAGGTGAGAAGTACTGCTTCGCAAGGGGGGATTCTTTCTTACAAATCCTCTCCCTAACCCTCTCCTTTAATAAAGGAGAGGGGAAAAAGCAGGTTTTAATATTTTCAGATCACCGCCGCCAATTCAGCACCCTGACGGATGGCACGTTTGGCATCCAACTCACCCGCTTCTTTCGCTCCACCAATCAGATGCACATTTTTCCCGGCTGCTTTTAGCTCATCAAACATGGCGGTATAAGACTCCTGACCGGCACAAATAATCACGTGATCGACTTCCAACACAGCAGGCTTGTCATTCACGACAATATGTAAGCCCTGATCATCAATTTTTTCATAATTGGCGCCCGCAATCATTTTTACGTCACGGTGTTTTAAACCGGTACGATGAATCCAGCCTGTGGTTTTACCCAGACTCGCGCCGACTGAAGCAGCTTTACGTTGCAATAAATAAATTTCACGTTGCGGTTTTTCTACATTTGCAGCTTTTAAGCCACCGACATTTTCATAGTCAGTATCAATACCCCATTCATCATAGAATTTTTCCGGATTGATACTGCCACTTTCCCCTTCATGGCTCAGGAATTCGGCTGTATCAAAGCCAATACCACCTGCACCAATAATGGCAACTCGCTGACCCACTGGCTTACGTTCTTTCAAAACGTCCAGATAAGACAATACTTTTGCATGATCAATACCTGGAATCTCAAGTTGACGCGGTGTCACGCCTGTTGCCACCACAATGTCATCAAAGTTTGACTGAGCCAGTTCTTCCAGACTCGCCTTATGGTTCAGCTGCAATTTAATACGTGGCTGTAATTCAATCTGGCGTTTGAAATAACGCAAGGTTTCATAAAACTCTTCCTTGCCTGGAATGGTCTTGGCAATATTAAACTGCCCACCAATCTGAGCAGCGGCTTCAAATACCGTCACCTGATGACCGCGATTTGCCGCATATACAGCAAAACTTAAACCTGCAGGACCTGCACCAATCACGGCAATATTTTTTGCCACATTGGTTTCTTTAAAAATGAGCTCTGTTTCATAACAGGCACGTGGATTGACCAGACAGGTGGCAATTTTCATTGAGAAAATATGATCCAGACAGGCCTGATTACAACCAATACAGGTATTGATCTCATCGCTACGACCCTGCTCCGCTTTCAGAACAAACTCCGAATCAGCCAGCATTGGGCGAGCCATAGAAATCATATCAGCATCACCAGATGCCAATACATATTCAGCCATTTCCGGAGTATTAATACGGTTTGAAGTGATTAAAGGAATCTTCACCTGACCTTTCAGCTTACGCGTGACCCAAGTGAAGGCTGCACGTGGCACTTTGGTGGCAATCGTCGGAATACGCGCTTCATGCCAGCCAATGCCAGTATTGATAATGGTCGCACCAGCTTTTTCAATTTCTTTGGCCAACTGGATGACTTCTTCCAGAGTTGAACCGCCTTCGACCAGATCCAGCATAGATAGGCGATAAATAATGATAAAGTTCTCACCGACCATTTCACGAGTACGGCGTACAATTTCAATCGGGAAACGGATGCGGTTTGCATAGCTTCCGCCCCATTCATCATCACGATGGTTGGTACGTGCAGCAATAAACTCGTTAATCAGATAGCCTTCCGAGCCCATGATTTCTACACCATCATAACCGGCATATTGAGCCAACTTGGCACAATTGGCAAAATCATCAATGGTTTGCTGTACTTCAGCCGACGTTAAAGCATGCGGCTTGACCGGATTGATTGGTGCCTGAATTGGAGATGGCGCGACATTTTCAGCCTGATAAGAATAACGTCCGGTATGCAGAATCTGCATAGCAATTTTCCCACCCGCCTCATGTACCGCCTGAGTAATGACCTTATGTTTTTCAGCTTCTTCAAGAGTGTCAAGTTTGGAACCTCCATGAAACGTCACCCCATGATCATTTGGAGAAATCCCGCCGGTAACAATTAAAGCGACTCCACCTTTGGCGCGCTCTGCATAAAAAGCTGCCATCCGATCATATCCGCCGGGAGCTTCTTCAAGACCAACGTGCATGGAACCCATTAACACGCGGTTTTTAAGCGTAGTAAAACCCAAGTTCAATGGGGCAAGTAAATTCGGATATTTAGACATTTCAACTCCTGAGCGTGCGTTTAGGCTGGCTATTGTTTTAGCAACTGGCAGTTTGATCCCTCGATCTATCCAGTTTAATGCAACTTGTTGCACTAATTTATATGCCAGAATTGATTTTTATGCAACATGTTGCATAATAATCCCGAGTCACTTTTTTGAGACGTTTATGTCTTTAGCGCATGTTTTATTGACCAGCCTGATTGAAAAACCCAGTACCGGAATCGAACTGGCCCGCCGCTTTGACCGTTCCATGGGCTTCTTCTGGAATGCAACTCATCAGCAGATTTATCGCGAGCTGAATGCCATGCTACAAAAAGGCTGGATTTCCACGCTAGAAGAGGAAGATTCCAATAGCCGCAAAAAGACTTATCAAGTGGAACGTCTGGGCCGGGAAGAACTGGCCAACTGGATGCTGCAACAAAGCCCACCGGCACAACTGCGCGAAGAACTGATGGTGCGTTTACGTGCCGAAGCCCAGCTTGGTGGCAATAACACCTTGGCAGAGCTGGAACGCCATCTAGAACTGCATAAAGAAAAACTGAAAACCTATCAGCAGATTTTTGCCAAGGACTTTGCCGAAGCGGACGAAACTGACCGTACCCTGTATATTCATAAAATGATTTTGCAACTGGGGATTGATCAGGAACTGGGCTGGATTTCCTGGCTGGAACAAGTCATTCCGCGACTCAAACAATTTGACGCAAAATAATTCTAAATACGGAGACACACATGCCCTTTTATCGCATGCCCGATGGTGAACAGCTATTTGTACGCGAATATGGTCAGGGACAGCCTGTACTGGTGCTCTCGGGACTTGGCATGCTGAGCTGGCAATGGAAAGCTTTTCTCTATCCGCATCAGAAAAATTTCTGTTTCATTATTCCAGAATGGCGCGGCTTTGGGGCTTCCAGTCGCTGTAAAATTCCGCAAGGTCGCGATGCAATTTCCAGTCACTGGCAAGATGTACGTTCAGTTCTGACCCAACTGAAATTAGATCAAGTCATCGTCATTGCCTATTCCATGGGTGCAACCACGGCGATGCACGGCATGCATTATGACAGCTTTGCCAGTCAGATTTCTGCTTATTTGCACATTGATCAAACACCTAAAATTCCAGTCGATGATGCCTGGGCCTTTGGCCTTTTTGGTCCACGTCATCAGGAATTTATCGACATCCTGCAGCAGCTCTCTGCCCTACTTGCGCAATACCAGCAAGTTGAATTGATTCGCGATCTTGACACTTCGGTACGTAAACAAATTGCCGCCCTATGGCTAAAGTTTATTCAGCTACAAAATGAACAAAAATATAGTCTGAAAGCTTTCGCATTCATCCTAAATCAACCTCGTCTGCAAAGTCTGTTATTGCCTTCCAGCCGGGTGGATTATATGGCGTGGTATATCAACAATTATTTATATCATCGTGAAGATTACCGAGAAGCATTGGCCCAGCTCAGCTGTCCGGTGACTTTCTTTAGCGGTGTACAATCCAAGTTGTATCCTTTTGAAGGTCAGCGCCTGATTGCAGAAAGCCTGCCTCAGGCCAGGCAGGTACTTTTCAGCAAATCCGGCCATACACCTTTACTGACTGAACCCTTAAAATTTACCCGAGAACTTGGCATCTTCTTAAAAGAAAATTCACAATCTAGCACTTCAGCTGCCTAAAGATTCAGGAGACAGAATAATGAAAAAGCTGGTGGTCTTTTCCGGTGCAGGCATGAGCGCCGAAAGTGGCATTCATACTTTTCGCGACAGTGATGGACTTTGGGAACAGTATCGTATAGAAGAAGTGGCTACACTTGAGGCTTGGGCTAAAAATCCGCAACTGGTACAACGCTTTTATAACGCCCGCCGTAAAAATATTCTAGAAGCACAGCCAAATGCTGCCCACCAAGTGATTGCGGATCTTGAAGATAACTTTGATGTGCATGTGATTACCCAGAATATTGATGACTTGCATGAACGTGCCGGCAGCTCCAAGGTGATCCATTTACATGGCAATATTCGTCTGGCCAAAAGCTCAGGCCCCGACGCACAAAGCACGACCGAGTTTTATCCAATTGAAGGTTCTGAATTAGATTTAAATCAACACTTTTGCAAGGCAGGATATCCGCTGCGTCCTCATGTGGTCTGGTTTGGCGAAGCCGTGCCCGCGTATGAAGAAGCCCAAGACTGTGTACAGGATGCCGATATTTTTGTGGTGATTGGCACCAGCCTACAGGTTTATCCGGTCGCCGGGTTAATTCATGATATTCCTGCGTACTGTCAGGCCTATTACATCGACCCGAAAGCCGAGCAGCAGTATTTGCCTGCACAGTTTTACAAAATCCCCCAAAACGCGACCGATGGCATGCAAACACTGCTAGGTTTACTGAAATCCGCGAATTAAAATCTTTATGCACTACATTCTCTGATTGACAGTATGCAACAATCAATTTTTAATCAGCTTATCGTTGCAAGAATGGAATTAAACCATGCTGTCTGATCTGGATGACTTTTATTGTTTCGCTCAGGTGGTGGAACATGGCGGCTTTAGTGCAGCCGAACGTGCAACTGATATTCCCAAATCCAAACTTAGCCGCCGGGTGTTTAATCTGGAAGAGCGCCTGGGCGTACGTCTGATTCAGCGCAGTTCGCGTCATTTTGCTGTCACCGATATCGGCATGAATATTTACCGGCATGCCCAAGTCATGCTGAGTGCTGCACAGGCAGCGCATGATCTGGTCGACCATTTGAGTACCGAACCGCGCGGAACTATTAAAGTCAGTCTGCCAGTGTCTATTGCCCAGAACGAACTGGCAAAAATTCTGCCGGATTTTTTGAAAAAATATCCTGAAATTAAAGTCCAGATGATGATCACCAATCGCCGGGTCGATATTATCAATGAAGGCTTTGATCTGGCCTTACGTGTCCGTTCCAGCCTGGATGATGACCCGAATCTGGTGATTCGCCAGTTTGAAAAAATTGAGCAGCATCTATTCGCCAGTCAGGGCTACTTAAATGAATTTGGTGAACTGAAAAACCCTGAGCAACTGGCTGAGCATAAAATCCTGAGTATGGCTGAAGACCATACCGAACAGTTTCTGACCTTACAAAATGAACAGCAGGAACAGAAAAAAATCCGTGTCAGTCCAACGGTCATGGGGTCTGATTTAAATATGCTGGCACAACTGGCCGCGTCAGGCTCAGGCATCACTTTGTTACCAGATAACGTGGTCGAGCAGTACGTGGCAAGTGGTGAACTGGTTCGAGTGCTTCCTGACTGGAAAGCACCGCATGGTATTTTCCATGTGGTTTATCCTTCCCGTCGCGGCTTATTGCCCGCAGTCCGGGTCTTTATTGATTATCTGGTTGCTGAATTAAATCAGCGCTAAGTAATACGCTTTTGAGAAAAATGGACAAAAAAATAGCTCATTCTTGGGGAAAAATGAGCTAGAGAAACTTTCACTACAGCATAGTAAGCGAAAAAAAGGGAACCTATGTATCTGATTCTTAGTTTAATCAGATATAAAATCCTAAACCACTGTTTAATGTAGTGTTTTGTATTTTTTCGTCAACAAGCACAAGTGAGTTGTAATTTATGTAAGTGGATTAGCTTAATAAAGATCATTCAATCAATATTTTAAATCTCCGGATACTCACCTGTGCCTTCAGGCCAAGGAGACAAGACTTCAAATCCGGTTTCGGTGACATAGACCATATGTTCCCATTGGGCAGACCAGGATTTATCCGTGGTGACCACCGTCCAGCCATCTTTTAGCTCTTTGACGCGGGCTTTGCCCATATTCACCATTGGCTCAATAGTAAACACCATGCCCGGAACCAGTTTAATGCCCTGACCCGGCTGACCATAATGCAGAATGTTTGGCTGTTCGTGATAGACCTTGCCGATGCCATGACCGCAATATTCACGCACAATGGAATAGCCTTCACGTTGTGCGACCGTTTGAATCGCATAACCAATATCACCCAGGGTCGCGCCCGGCTTCACCGCATGAATCCCGGCCACCATGGCTTCATAAGTGGTATTGACCAGTCGCTTGGCTTCTGGAGATGGTGTTCCAACATAGTACATCCGGCTGGTATCACCAAAATAACCATCTTTAATAATGGCAACATCAATATTGATAATATCGCCATCCTGCAGAACAACTTTTGATGATGGAATGCCGTGACAAACCACTTCATTCGGTGAAATACAGGTGGTTTTGGTATAGCCATAATAGCCAATATTGGCTGGCGTCACTTTTAATGTATTGACAATAAAATCATGACAGAGATCATCCAGATATTCAGTCGTGACACCTGACTTGACATGCCCCCCGATCATCGCTAAAACCTCTGCAGCCAAACGCCCAGATATCCGCAGTTTTTCAACATCTTGCTCAGTTTTAAGACTAATCGCTGGAGCTCGCATATACCTATCCTCACTATGAATCCCTGAATTATAATCCCTTTTTTGCGAAATATGTCGCTGTTGTTGAGTTTCAGCACAGCATTTTTCCTTGAAATAGGAATTTTCACTGCTGCTTATTTGTACAAACAATAACTGACATATTTTGATATCAAGTGCAGATATTTTTTGAGCTTATAAGGAAAAATATATTTTTCAGCGAATTATCAAACATATATTTCTACCAAGATTTGAATGACCGGTTATGTGATCCGCAAACTCACTAGAATCAAGGCTTCCAGCCTTAAAATAAACTCCAAAAAATTGGACATATACACTAAAATCGCTTTCTTTTGTTCTATTGATCTCCCTTTATGACAAGTCTGCGTACCCGAGATATTGTCGCCCTAGGTTTTATGACCTTTGCATTGTTTATTGGTGCGGGCAACATTATCTTCCCACCGATTGTGGCTCAACAAGCCGGTGAACACGTATGGCTCGCTGCTTTAGGTTTCCTTATTACAGCAGTCGGCTTACCCGTGATTACCATTATTGCGTTGTCTCGCGTTGAAGGCTCCATTCAGGCACTAAGCTCGCCTCTTGGCAAAGCAGCCAGCATTTTACTGACTGTAATCTGTTATTTAGCTGTTGGTCCTTTATTTGCGACACCACGTACCGCAACCGTTTCTTATGAAATTGGTTTTTCATCTTACTTTGGCAATGAATCTGGCAGCCTGCTCATTTACAGCATCATCTATTTTGCTGTGGTGACCATCGTATCTTTATATCCAAACAAGATTCTGGATACCGTCGGCTATTTCCTGTCACCACTTAAAATTATTTCTTTGATCATTTTGGGTGTAGCAGCCGTGATGATCCCTGCCAGCAATCCGCCTGCAGCGATCGATAATTACGTTACCAGTCCAGTGACTGAAGGCTTCGTAAATGGTTATTTAACCATGGATACTTTGGGCGCTTTAGTTTTCGGTATTGTGATTGTTAAAGCCATTACTTCACGTGGTGTAACCGATAAAAAACTGATTACCAAATATGCAGTGAATGCCGGCATTATTTCTGGTATTGGTTTAACTCTGGTGTATTTAAGTCTGTTTAAACTTGGACTAGGTAGCCATGAGATTGCACCAAATGCAGCCAATGGTGCCATTATCCTGCATGCATATGTACAACATGCTTTTGGCGATATGGGTGCTTACTTCCTGTCTGGCATGATTTTTATTGCCTGTATGGTGACTGCAATTGGTCTGACTTGTGCCTGTGCTGAGTATTTCTCCAACTTGACCAAGATTCCATACAAGATCTTTGTATTTGTTCTGGTGGGCTTCTCACTGGTGATTTCAAACCTGGGTTTAACCAAACTGATTGCTGTTTCGGTTCCAGTCTTGAGCGCGATTTATCCGCCTGCCATTAGCGTCATTATGCTGAGCTTCTGTGCAAACTTCTTCAAGAAACCATCTCATGTGATTGCGCCAGTGACCCTGGTGGCCTTGATCTTTGGTATTTTTGATGGATTAAAAGTCGCTGGTTTTGAATTGCCTGCATTACTGCAAAATTTACCTCTATCAGATCAGAATCTGGCCTGGTTTATCCCGTCCATGATTGTATTGCTGATTACAGCTGTGATTGACCGTATTAGAAACTAAAATTTCTAGGATGTCTGAAAAATCGTATTTTTACCCAAAATCCGGTTTGAGCGTGATCAATAATTGTCAGGTTTTACCCAAACGGACATTTATTGTTTCTTAATAATGACATCAAATCACCGCTGTAAATCTTGATACTAAGATTTTCTATAAAATATGATGTATAGAATTGCACTTTAATTATTTTATTTTTTTATATAAATATAAACAGAACTTTTAATTTCCTGATTTTAGATACTTATTGTTGCCAACTTAAACCAAGTCCCCCTCCGAGTCATACACAGGCTTACAAAGTATTGATTAACACTACATATCTTTGCCGTATAATTTGCATTTTCTATCTGGTCGCATTAATTAAATGATAACTACATCTTATTTCCAAAATTAGCTGGAGGTGAAACCTGAAAATATAATTCTTGCCTAATCAATTGATTATGTAGTTATACGACTAAAGATGGCCATTTTGACTGTAAAAGCCTGCCACAGCAGTTGCAAAGGTCCAAATTAAACAGTACAACTATATATTCAATTCTGACTGATTAAATCTGCTTTAATCTTCAATAACATAAATAAATGGGAGGGATGGAGATGTTATCATTACATTTCAACAAGCAAGTCTTCATTGACGCTCTTAAAGCCAACAACACCAATCTGGTGACATTTATATGCACCACTTTTGCACTCATGCTGACTTTAACCGTCCATTGCTTAATTCAAGGTAATTTAAAACTTGAATACTTTGGCTATGCACTGATTGTCTCAGCTGCATTTTTCCTATGGGCTGCCATAGACCAGAAATACCGATAATCAAATTTTAAATTAGCCCAGATGGATGATTTGGCCAGTCATCCATCTGGTGAAAAAAGTGTTTTAACTTTCAAGAATTCCAGCATCCTTTCAGAATAACTATAAAAAGAACATTAAAATAATCCGATAAATGCTCCATAGAGCAAGATCCCCGTCCCGCCCAATTCTGCGATAATTAAACCCAGCATGGCTAAAGTCATCAAACTTCCTGGCAAATGAAACTTACCCAGCTGATGCGGTTGTTTAAACTGATTCGTCGTGTCTTGCAGAAAACCATGTAGCATATAAGCGGCAATCGAGAAGCTAAAAAACAGAATATTGACTAGTACGCAAATCAGATTCACCATACTCGGCAACACTGAACAATAGGCCAGCATTGCCAAAATTAAGGTCGCGGGCGCATAAAGCAGGCTGCTGCGATGGGCAATATCGACATAATAATGTGCACGCGACTGAGGCGATTGACGAATCTGCCAGTACTTCCAGACGCCAGTGAACATCCCGATCCACAAGAAGATTCCACTAAAAATAATGCCGATTTTAACGGCCAGCTCAAGTTCCATTAGCTGCATAAGATCATTCCATGTTTATTATTTGACTGACTTTAAAGTCATGTTTTCCCCGAGCTACCCTGCTAAAAATCTATACAGTAAAAGCTTCATCAGGATTCTAAAAAATATAGTGTAACGTATGTCTGAATTTGAAACATTGACTCTCCAGTGCCAAGATGGCTATCGCTTAAGTGCACGTTTTTATGCAGCAATTTCTGAAACTGACAAACTTCCAGTATTAGTCTGTCCAGCAACTGGCATTACCAAACAGTTTTATCATCAGTTTTGTGTGTGGTTACAAGCTCAAGGCTATGCCGTTATGGTCTTTGATTTTCGCGGGATTGGTGATTCACTACATGGCCCTTTGAAAAATTCAAAAGCCAGTATTGTGCAATGGGGGCAACTGGATATACCGGCCGCGATTGATGCTTTATCAACGCGTACAAATGCAGAAAAAGTGATCCTACTTGGACATAGTGCCGGTGGTCAGCTTTTAGGTATTGTGCCAAATTATGATAAAGTCGCAAAAGTGGTGGCTGTCTCTGGCTCTACCGGACATGTGAAAGGACTCAAAGGTAAAACCAAGTTACTTGCGCCAGTGATGTTTAATGTTATTTTCCCACTGGCTCGAATCACTAAAGGTTATGGTCCGACTCAAGCTATTGGTATGGGTGAAAACCTGCCTAAAGATGTGGCACGAGAATGGGCACTGTTTTGCAGTAAACCGGGCTATGTGATGAATGCGGTCGGTAAACTTGTATCACCTAAAGCAGATTTTCATACTCAAATCACCTGCCCGATTACCTCAATTTGGTCATCGGATGATGAAATTGCCACGGAAGCCAACGTGAAAGATTTACTGCGTTTATATCCGAACGCAAAAACTCAGATAATTGAACTTAGACCTAAAAGTTATGCGTATAAAAACATTGGTCATATGCTGATGTTTAAAAAGTCGCATCAGAATTTATGGCCGGTGATTGAACAGCAATTGGCTGTTTAAATCAGATTTAGATGGTTATTTTCATGCTGCTGTGTTCTAATACACGCAGTTTGAGATGAGCCTCTTACAGTATATGGGCTTGACCTATATACGACTAGCCCCTAACCATGGGGCTTTTTATTGTCTGAATATTTTAAAACGGATATAAAAATGGGCTGACGATAACGCCAACCCATTTCTTTCTTTATCGAATTAAATATTATTTTTACTCAATGTCATAGACCCAATTTCGTGCCTGTTTCTCAGTCGTGGTTTCACAAACATAATAGTCATGATCCCAAGAATCTGGATGGAAGATTTCACGTTTGTGATAGGTCACTTGTTTGGCATTTTCGACACAGGTGAAGCTATCACCTTGGTCTTTAGACTTGGGTTCCATTAAGGAAACCACCAATACAGAGAAATCGGGATTGTTTTGCCATTTGGTTAGATCAACTTTTACATCACTAAAATATGTGGTGATTAAACGATTTATTGAAAATACTGTAAAGCGTAACCAAGAAAAATTCTAACCTTATCAAGAAGCAAATTTATTCAGCATTTTTTCTATGTAATAATCGTAGTTACCCAATTGCTTTGACCAAAATGTATTTTTTTCAATTGATTCTAAAAATTGGATAGGATCAATTTTCACTTCATCTTTTTCAATATAAAATTGCTCATCAACAAGTTTTTGCATAAATTCAGATTCACAATTTGATGTAATGATGACTTCATCTAAAGATACTTTTAAATGATCACCAAAATATTCATGATCAAACTCTAGTGTAGTATCAATAATCCAAGTATGAAGTACGACTTCACTTATGTCATCAAAGAACTCTTTTAAAAAATATTTTTTAATATACTCAACTTTTTTATCCAACTGATAACTAGCTTTATTCAAGGTGAAGTTTTTATATTCATAAATTTCCTGAATACTACTTCTTATATATGTAGATTTCACTTCTGCCACAATGACATGATTTCCATGAATTGCTATTAAATCAATTTCACCAACATCTTTAAATTCAGGAACAAGTTGAGGAAATACTTCAAAACCTAAATGATGCATTTTTTCTGCTAGAGTTAACTCAATCTGATTAGTTTCTCCCTTCAATTCAAATCTATTTTTATGTAATTTACGAAAGTAGTTGGTCATAGTAGTATTTAAATTTTGATATGCTGTAAGCCATGGAAATTGAAAAATAAAGTCATCAATCTTATAAAATGGTTTTTGTTGGAATGTAGACACATCATCATTGTCGTACAAATCACAACTCCAAAAACTTAGAATCTCATCCATTTTTTTCTTTTTTATATTATTAGAAGCCCCCTGAACCCATGAAGACATTCTTTTTATCTTCTCTTCTCTTTTAGCGAAAGTAAAAGGCATCCTATTTTCGCCAATTACAAAACCATGCATAGTAAGCTGTGTTAATGCATCTAATTTATCTTCAGAATTAGGTAAAAAACGCATAAATTTTTCAATATGATCCTTTAAATAATGTGCTTGTGATAAAGTCATGGTAATCATTGTTTCAAAAGCATTGAGCTTTTGGTTATTGATACTGAATTCTGTAATCCCATAAACTTGGGCTAACTGCTCTTGAATACCAAAGGCTTTTGACAATGCAATTGCATTAGCTTCTAAATTATCACCTGTATTTATGATGCTATAAATTGCATCAGATTTTAGTAATTTTTCAGCCCCTACACCTAACCAATAACTTATCAATAAAGCATTTTTCTCCGACCAATTATCCTTTTTCTCTTTTGTATTGGTATAAATCAATTCTGAGTTGTTGAGCTTGTAATTTACCTGCTTATCAAAACAGAATGACTCTAATACATTTCTTTTATAGTTAAGGATCTCAATTTTGATAGCTACAAGCTTTTTATAAAACTCATACTGATCTTGAAGAAGTACACTCATACCCTCACCAATCAAGAAAGGCATTAACTTATTTCTCAATGCCAATGCTAGCGATTGTTCTGTTAATTTTTTAGTATTTTTTCTAGAAGTTTTGACAATATGATCAAATGCTTTCCAAACCGTTTCTGCTGAGTTATTTTCAGTACTATCAAATTGATAAGGTAAATGTGCAAAATAATCTTGATTAGGAATTAAATACTGATAAGCGTATAAACTGCCAAAAGCCATAGCAGTAATTTGACCAACGTTGATTGTATTTTTTATCTCTTCATAAATTTCCAATCGATGCTTATATTGTGATTGTAAATGTTTTACAGTCTGAAAAAATATATGCAGTGCGTCGATTTGTATTTCTTGATCAATTTCTTTTAAAACATTCCAAGAATTATGATCTGATTGTAGGATTAACCCAGACTGACGTACCGCTAAAATAAAGCTTTGAACATCTAGTTTTAAATAATTTACACAGACATTTTTATCAACACCCCCAAATCGCAAATATTGGCTCAAAGCTAAAATGTAGTTTTCACTTTGAACTTCATCAACTGTAAGTAACTTAATAAAATTTGATTGCCAAAACATATCAAACTTATTTTTGAATAATCCTATCTTAGGTTGTGTACTTTTATATAAAAGTTCTTTAACAATTTTTTCTTTAGCTTTTTCCACACTAAGTTCTAAAGCTAAATGTTCAAATTTTTCTTCGTAATAATTTTTCATAAAAAAATAAGGGCTGATTAATCAGCCCTTATCTTATACCGCTTATTGCTTAATTAACAAAGAATTAAGTCAACTGAGCAGCAGCAATTTTCTTCGTATCAACGTCTTTAGCGGCGTTAGTATATTCGCTCATCTTGTCGAAGCTTAAGTATTGATAGATGTCAGCTGACATGCTGTCAATTTGAGCTGCGTACTGTTGGTATTCTTCTGGAGAAGGCAATTTACCCAATACAGCAGCAACAGAAGCAAGTTCAGCAGAAGCCAGGTAAACGTTAGCACCTTGACCTAAACGGTTCGGGAAGTTACGCGTAGAAGTCGATACACAAGTCGTGTTCGGAGCTACACGTGCTTGGTTACCCATACATAATGAACAACCTGGCATTTCAGTACGCGCGCCAGCTTTACCATAAATGTTATAGAAACCTTCTTCCATCAACTGATGCTCGTCCATACGCGTAGGTGGAGCAATCCACAAACGAGTTGACAACGCACCACCTGGAACTTTCTCAAGTAACTTACCAGTCGCACGGAAGTGACCGATGTTCGTCATACAAGAACCAACGAATACTTCGTCAATTTTCGCGCCTTGAACATCAGAAAGAAGTTTCGCATCATCTGGATCGTTCGGGCAGCAAAGAATAGGTTCTTTGATGTCTGCAAGATCGATTTCATACACTTTCGTGTATTCAGCATCAGCATCAGCTTTGATCAGGCTTGGGTTAGCCAACCATTTTTCCATGTTCTCAACACGACGAGCCATAGTACGCGCATCGCCATAACCTTCAGAAATCATCCACTTCAACATGGTGATGTTTGAACGAAGGTATTCAGCAACTTTCTCTTCAGAAAGCGTGATAGAACAACCAGCAGCTGAACGTTCAGCAGAAGCATCAGAAAGTTCGAATGCTTGCTCAACAGTCAGGTCAGTTTCCATTTCTGTTAAGTCGATCTCAAGGATACGACCAGAGAAGATGTTTTTCTTACCTTTCTTCTCTACAGTTAGGTCACCTTCCTTAATTGCGTAGTAAGGAATTGCATGTACAAGGTCACGTAGCGTGATACCAGGCTGCATTTTACCCTTGAACTTCACAAGTACAGATTCAGGCATATCTAGTGGCATAACACCAGTTGCTGCAGCGAACGCTACAAGACCAGAACCCGCCGGGAATGAAATACCGATTGGGAAACGAGTATGCGAGTCACCACCAGTACCAACAGTATCCGGAAGAAGCATACGGTTTAACCAAGAGTGAATAATACCGTCACCTGGGCGTAAAGACACACCACCACGGTTCATGATGAAATCAGGAAGCGAGTGTTGCATTTGAACGTCAACTGGTTTTGGATACGCAGCTGTATGACAGAAAGATTGCATAACAAGGTCAGCAGAGAAACCTAGGCAAGCCAAGTCTTTCAATTCGTCACGAGTCATTGGACCTGTTGTATCTTGCGAACCAACAGTGGTCATCTTAGGTTCACAGTAAGTACCTGGAAGTACACCTTGACCTTCAGGAAGACCACAAGCGCGACCAACCATCTTCTGAGCTTGAGTGAAACCTTTGCCAGTTGCAGCAGGTTGAACCGGAGTACGGAACATTGTAGATACTGGAAGACCTAAAGCTTCACGAGCCTTAGTCGTCAAACCACGACCAACGATCAGGTTAATACGACCGCCAGCACGTACTTCGTCTAGAAGAACTGGAGTTTTAAGTTCAGCTTCAGCGATTTGCGCGCCGTCTTTGAACGCAGTTACTTTAGCAGCAGCGTGATCGATCTTAAGAACGATTTCATCGCCCATGTTCATGTTGGCAACATCGATCTCGATCGGTAACGCACCAGCATCTTCCATCGTGTTGAAGAAAATTGGAGCGATTTTAGAACCTAGGCAGTAACCACCGTCTTTTTTGTTCGGGATGTGTGGAATGTCATCACCGAAGAACCAAAGTACAGAGTTAGTTGCAGATTTACGAGATGAACCTGTACCAACAACGTCACCAACGTAAGCAACCTGGTTGCCTTTCGCGATCAATTCTTTAATTTGGTTAAGTGGACCCACTTCACCAGGAACTTCTGGATTGATCCCGTCACGTACGTTTTTCAACATTGCATTTGCGTGCAATGGAATGTCTGGACGGCTCCAAGCGTCTTGTGCAGGTGACAAGTCGTCAGTGTTGGTCTCGCCAGTTACTTTGAAAACAGTCAGTTTGATTTCTTCAGGAACGTCTTTACGGCTAGTGAACCATTCAGCTTCAGCCCAAGACTGCATCACTGCTTGAGCATTTGTGTTACCCGCTTTTGCTTTATCAGCAACGTCATGGAATGCATCAAATACAAGAAGCGTTTTTTTCAATGCTTCAGCTGCAAGTTCAGCAAGCTCAGCATTGTCTAAAAGTTCAACTAAAGGCGCTACGTTATAACCACCAAGCATAGTACCTAGTAAGTAAACAGCACGTTCTTTAGAAACGAGTGGAGAGGTTGCTTCGCCTTTTGCCAATGCAGCTAAGAACGCAGCTTTTACATATGCAGCTTGGTCAACACCTGCTGGTACACGGTTTTCAAGCAAATCTACCAAGTATGCTTCTTCACCAGCTGGCGGGTTTTTTAGTAGTTCAACTAATGCAGCTGTTTGGGCATCGTCAAGTGGCTTCGGTGGGACTCCGAGTGCGGCACGTTCTTCAACGTGTTGGCGGTAAGCTTCTAGCACAGTGTTATTCCTCTTTTTTAAAAAATTACTTATGAATTCCTGCTTATTCTAAGCTTCATAAATAATATGGACTCCGAAATTTTACTAAATTTCCAGTTAAAAGTTAATGCAACTCAAGTGTTTCTTCGTGATGCTCGTTATTTTATAACTAAATGATGCTCTTAATGATTATTCCATAATCAGTTCCAGCTTACACCACACGAAACAAGCCCATGAATAGGCCCTTTTAACTGAATTTAATGCATAAAAAAGGCAACCCTGATGTTGCCTGATTTGAAGTTAAAAAGATACTCCACCTTAGTGTACAGTGGTCGAGTTTAAATACTGCTGATATGAGTCTCGGCAGCCTTGGAATTTCACCACGCATTCATCTTCATAGGTGCTACTGTGATTATTGCTGGCAAAGGAAATATCAACCTGATAAAGCTTTTTATCTTGTTCTAGTATCTTCTTTAAAACGACTTTGTCACCGACGCTGAGTACATAGCGACTGCCGCCAATAATGACCACACCCTCTTCATCTTCCAGCAGCAGATCAGAATGATGCAAATATCTTACGACTTCCATATTGTGCTACTCCTCGGTTAATTGGAGTTAAATTCATTATTCAATATAAAGATAAGTATTTCTATATTTTAGATTTAGAAATTGTCACAACGTGTACATTTTGCTTAGGTTATTTTTATTATTTAGTCTTTTGAAGATGCTTATATTTAAATACGTTTAATGGGAAATATGGGTTGGATAATTTTATCCAGATATAAAAAAACCGTTCCTTAGAACGGTTTGTAATCTGGTAATTCATCATGCGGTGTCGCAATACACTTTGCAGTAAATTCAGCGCGGACTTTTTCACGGGCTGCTTTTACATCTACCTTAATCTCTTCGGCTGGAATCGCATAGACTTCATCAATAATATTCAGGATAAAACCTTTGGTGGTTTCATCATCGATCTTGTTGGCATGCTCGATTGCTTTTTCTTTCTCAATCGCATTCTGACGATCCAGCATAATGGTACGCGCCGCATTACCGACACTTCGACAATAACCTTGCCACTGCTCTTCAGGGGTTAAGGGTTTCTTCTCGGCACAACCGGCCAGCGCCAGCATAAACGATAAAGCCAATAACTTTTTCATGAATTTCTCCTTCCGAGGGGCAATATAAAAGATCGGGGAAGATTTGTCATTTCAAAATGCCAGTTGTATGGAATTAAAAAAAACCCACTCATGGGCTTTTTCATTTTGTGTGATTAACCACATGAAGCCTGAATAATCTTTTTGCTTGCAGGATCTACGGTTACAGTCACCCGTTCTTCGCGATAATCCATAGTCACCGCTTGACCCGGCTCGACCATACGTACAATTTGTGCCTTGGTTTTCTGCTTGATTTGCGCTTCAGTCAAATTGGACTGACCGACCAATGCTGTCGCCTGATCAGCAATACATTTAGGTTGATTCATGTGTAGTAATTCCCACTCCTCGACCACCTGACCATTCTTTAAATGGCAATATCCGACCTGACCATTGCTTTCAGTACGAATCTCAAGTTTGCCACCCTGATTGACACAATAAGCGCTTGCAGGATTCGCTGAACCTATTTTAGGAGCATCCGTCTCAGATTGAGGCGTAGTGGTACATGCGCTTAGAGCGAGAGCCAGTAAACCGAACAGCATTGTTTTTTTCATGAGAGCCTATTCTTCTTCAATAATTCTTCACCAATTTAGCATATTTCCTGGTCCTTGCCAGACACAAGTCTGTGTACATTTTTAACCGTGCTTTTTCATTAAAGAATGGAAATAACACCTTTATGAATTAAGGACTTCAACGCTATAAACTCTCTCAATGAACAAGATAAACAGAAGAGAAGAACCTCTCCATAATAAGGAAATGTCGGACGAATCGCCTAAACCAAGTGATTATGCATTTTAATAGCATTACATTGTCATTACATCATTCAAATATGACTTCGCTTTTAGATTTGTGATCTGTGCTGGATTGATTTAATATTTGATTGAATTTTAAACTTTCTATTGGCATGACAGACGATCCTCAACTCTCCCTCAAGGAATATCTTGCTACGGTTCAGGAAGTGGTCAAACTCACTTTCGACACACCGGTATGGGTCAAAGCCGAGATTCGTAATTTAAGTATTAAAGCAGGCCATTATTATCTTGAGCTAGCAGAAAAAGAAGCCGACAGCGATCAGGTGATTGCCAGTTGCCGAGCGACTATCTGGAAATTTAGTGCCCAGAAAATTGTCACGCAGTTTGAACGTGAAAGCGGAATTGAGCTGAGTCGTGATTTGAAAGTGCTGATTAAAGTCAAAGCTAATTTCGATCCGCAGTATGGTTTTTCTTTAAATATCGTTGAAATTGATTCAGGCTATACCTTAGGAGATATTGCCCGGCGTTATCAGCAGATTGTTGAGCGGTTAACGACTCAAGGACTGATTCAGCGCAATAGAAACTTGCCCAGCCCTTTTGACCTGAACCGGATTCTGGTGATTGCTCCCGAAAATGCAGCAGGCCTGGGAGATTTCAAAAAAGATGCCGATGCACTACAGCATGCGCAGGTGTGTGAGTTTGTCTATCACAGTGCGACTTTTCAGGGAAATACCGCCCCGCAAAGTATTATGTACAGTCTGGCGCAAGCGCTCAAACAATGGGCACAGACTTATAATACCGCACCGGATCTGATTGTGATTATACGAGGGGGTGGCGCAGTTAATGATCTGGCTTATTTGAATGACTATGATCTGGCTGCCCTGCTTTGTAAACGTTCGGTGCCGGTCTGGGTCGGCATCGGACATGAAAAAGACCGCACTATTCTGGATGAAATTGCGCATCGCTCCTTTGATACTCCGAGTAAAGTCATTGCAGGAATCCGCAATCATATCTTTGAACTGACCCAAGATGTCCTGAATTATCTACAACGGATTCAGCGTTTATCCCAGCAACAGATTCAGGCTTATCAAAATCAGAATGATCAATTTTTGAAACTGATTCAAAGTCTGGCCAACAACCAGATTTTGGATGCACTGCAACGTCTGCAACAGATCAAGGCCAATACTGCCAGTCTGGCCCAGCAGCATACCCAGCTGATTAATCAGCAGCTTGATGCCTTAATGCGGGAAACGCTACTACAAAATCCTAAACATGTTTTATCCAAAGGTTATGCCATCGTGCGCCAGCAAGAACATGTGGTTGCCTCTATTCAACAGATTCAGTCCAGCGATCTGGTTGAAGTCGAATTACATGACGGCATTTTTTCAGCACAACTTATACAGGTACTTCCTCATGAATCATGATACTTTGAGCTTCCAACAAGGCTATGACATCTTGAAAAAGAATGCGGAACTGCTCGAATCTCAGCAAGAACCGGATATTGATAACTTGATGAAAATCGTGGAAGAATCCATGACTGCTTATAAAGCTTGCAAGGCACGGGTTGACGCGGTTCAAACTGCGTTAAATGAGACGTTTAAAGATTAATTGCACCCCATTTTAAATATTTTCTTAGGCTATTCTGCTAGATTAAATTGACATAAAAGCTCTCATGAATGAGGGCTTTTTTATTAAGTGTAAAAAATCATTTCAATGAATAATTAAATTTTCTAGATGGGGATTTTGATCAATCCGCTCAATTCCATATGGGAAAAATTGTATTTTCATTCTCATCCACCAGACGATAAAAAAGCCCAATATTAAATTGGGCTTTTTATTACTCTTCAACTTCTATCGGATCACCGTCTTCAGGACGAATATGACGAGTCCCATCATCCGCAGGATCAACACTAGAACCATCTTTGGTAATAGCATTGTACATTTCATCCTCTTTCTTATCATCGATAAATTCTTCATCTTCGAAATCTTGAGGTTCACTATCGTTGTCGAAGTTTAAAGGCTTTTCTTCATCTATCATGGCGATCCATCACTTATTTAACTAATAAAATATCATGCTCAAATATTTGAAAGATTCATTCAATAGTCAACGATGATCATTTGTGTAACTGAATAAACACAATAGTAATTGGAACTTTACTTTTCTATCAACAAAAAAATGCCTCCTTAGGGAAGGAGGCTGAAATTGGAAAGAAACTACAGCGATAGAATCTATTCATGCATTATATATAAACTTATAATTTATACATTAGCATAATATTACATTAATTTTTCAATTAAAAAGCCCACTTACTTTTTCAAATAAGCGGGCTAGTGCTGTAGTCATTTTCTTCATATTATTTGCGTTTTCTTGTTTTCGCAAAACGAATATAGCACTGTGAATTTACCAATAAAGTATAGAGAGTATTAATAAACTGTTTTCTTACATTTGCTTTAAGTTACTTTTCGTTCAATAAGCTATACATATTAAAAAAGCCCATCTTTCGATAGGTCTTCCCCTTTTCACTTTTGCGCTGATTCAGGTATGTTGTCAAAGTGAGTAACGACTAGAGAATAAGCAAGCTATTGATAAAAATATATAAATAGACCATTAGGGTCTGTTAAGAATTACCGAGAGTTAATTAAACTCGCGCACAATTGAATCATGGCTTCAAAACTCGTATCTGTTTTACAACTACGCATCGCTATACGTTTAAATTCTTTTAACTTACAGAAATAGTTTTCAATGAGATGACGCCATTTATACATAATCGTATCAAATGCTCTCATTACTTTTCGATTAGATTTGGGTGGGATCACCACTTTCACTTTACGTTCATTTAGTTCTTGAATGAGCCAATCTGCATCAAATGCTTTATCTGCTAGTAATGCTTGAAAATCAACATCTTCAATTAAAGGTTTGGTTTCTACTAAATCGTGATATTGACCAGGCATTAATCGAAACTTAATGAGTTTGCCTAGACTATCCACTAAGGCAAGAATTTTACAGGTCATTCCACCTCGAGATTTACCTATAGACTGTTTGAAAGTCCCCCTTTTGCACCTTGCCCATGTCGATGAACTTTAACAATCGTTCCATCAATCATGGCGTATTCCAAATCAACATCTTCATTTACAGATGCAAAAATAGTTTCAAATACACCAGCTTTCACCCAGTCACGGTATCTTTTAAAGACGGTATTCCATTTACCAAAATGAGGAGGTAGATCACGCCATGGACTGCCTGTACGGGCAATCCATAGGACTGCTTCTAAAAATAATCGATTATCTTTTCCACTACGACCTCGATCGGTCACTTTACCTAGGCAAAAAGGTTCCATTTTTGCCCATTGGGCATCAGTAAGTATGTATCTATCCATAGTACTATTATAAATTAATCAGTTGCCTTTGTTAATTCTCAACAAGCCCTAGTATAAAAAAAACTATGCTTGTTAAATTGATTGACGATTTTAACCTTCAACGACACCTTATAGCTGACTTAATTTGCTAGACATATAAGTTAAAAATAACGTCTTATCCTGAAAATCAGGCATTTCAAACACCCAAAAAATGTAATTTTTAGATCTCAATTTAAGTTTTACATTCACGGCCTTTACTTGAATTATTACATCCTCATGCTGCATTTCTGCGAATAATTCTAAAATCAGCGCAAAGAATCTCAGTTTGTTGACTGTGTTGTATTTTGTTGGTTTATATATTCTCAAGGCTTCAGAATATATAAGCTCGCACCATTCATTTCCATCTTCATCATCCATTAGCTCTCATTTAATTATTTAAAATAGATCACGAGGTAGGTTTATAACATGATGGCTATAATTAAACTGCTTTTAATCTGAATATTAGAATTATAAATTTTTAGAAAATAAAAAAGCCCATCTTCCGATGAGCCTTTTTGGAAAATATATCGTGAAGAACTAAGCTGCAAATTCTTGCAGTACAAATCGTTTTACACTTTCATCAAAGTCAGGTTTTGAAAGAGCAAGCTTGCCATTTTTCATAGTTTTATAACAATAACTCGCTGCTACTCCCATACCAACCAAAGTCAACAACTTCATTGCTCACCTCTTTACTGGGAAGATTTGAATATAAAGTTATCATTCAAATTTGTAGTTTTCCAACTCAGTTTCGATTGTTTTCTGTACTACATGTTAATGAATGTATGAATAATAAATGAAAACCTGCCGCATGCTGAGTTTGCTTAAAGTCCTTCAACTAGTGGTTAATTTGCGTATCTATCCAGTTAAGGAAATTTTCCTTATTACTGAATTCTGGCATAGACCCTAAATTTATAGTCTCTTTAGCCCCAAATTTTCCAGCGACAGTATTCGGTGCTTGAACTCTGAAATCCAGAGGATCACTTTCATGTAGAGTTCTAAAATATTCTACCGCTTTATCAAATTCACTTTTATCCTTAAAACCTGGTCGTTCCTTTAAAAAGTCATAAACTTGTTCTAGAGCTGATAGATAATTATTTTTAGGCATTCTGTTTTCTCTAAAATGATGAGTTTTATGATGAAGACCTATTTTGAATGAATAATGATAAGAATATTCCCTTATTTCTTAGAGTTTATGTAAATCATGATGATTTGAGAGTTAAATCCAAATTCTGGAATAACCTGATAAAAAAATGAGCGTAAACATACACTCATTTTTACTACATTTTCTAGTGCATGCTTAACTGACTGGCATTGCTTTAAAATAAGGCCTGTTTTTTTGAACTAAGTGCAAATGCCGGCTGCTCTATCAGCAAAGATTAGATGCACTTTAAATGCGCCAGTTTAAGGTTCAAGCCTAATTAACGCTATGAATATCAAGTTCATCATTGGTGGTCAATACAACAGAAGCCAAAATTGGGATGCCCAAAATGAAAGGTACAGCGAAAATCCATAGAACTACGGTTACGTCCGGTTTAAAGAAAAATTGAATGGCTAATGCAGTCAAAATAAGTACAGAAAATAGAATCGCAGCAAAACGGATGATAAATTTAGTCGACATGCGAAGATGCTCTTATGCGTGAAATCGTATTTTCAATATACACCTATTTTTATTATGGGTTTATTGATTTTCAGTCTGTTATTGCATGTTTTAATTGATTTTCTATATGTGATAACTGAATTATACGACGATCAGTTTTCTTTACCCTGAAGTCTCATCCTAAATTCTTTCTCTACTCGTGATTTCATTGTCGTATATATAGAGGGATTGAATTCAGACATTAACGCTTCTGCTGATCCATAAATCAATCTACTGTATGACCAATAAAATTTGTGTGCTATCTCAAATTAAAAAAGCCCTAAAATTAGGGCTTTTTTAATGAGATTAGAATCGCCAATTATAGAACAAGTCAATCGCACGTTCTAAAGACTGACTCGCTTCCAGATACAGTCGCTGATTTACCTGATAACGTAAAGTCAGCTTATTCACTGGTGTGAATACCCCGACCCCATAGCGAAGATATAAATCAGGCGTAATATAACCAGTCACAGAAACCTGGGTATCATCTCCTGTACCTTGAGCATCCAGAGCTAGACCAGTTAAGCCAAAACTGCGCCCGATCTGGTTGGTCAGTGCGCGGGTGCTACCCAAGCCCAAACTAATCCCCGCAGCAGCGATCGTATTATTCACATCGGATCTAAATCCTTCAGCCTGGCTTAAACCAGATACACCCTCATTAACACGACCGGTAATCAAGGCATTCAAGGCTTCCTGTTCTGACAAGCCCGCATCATTATAAATCTGAATACTTGGACTCGATGCCGTCCCTGTTACCCGTACCCCGACCGTACTACCCTGAACCGATTTATTAGCATCAATGTCCAGTGTCGGATTGGTAAGTTCACCATTAAAACGGGCGATAGCACGATTCAGGTCCAGACTTTGGCCATAGGCTTCGATTTTCACTCGTTGTGATACCCCAATTGCACCATTGGCACGCATTGCGGTTTCCAGACCACGCTGTGACAGATTGACTCGACCCAAGAGTGGAATACGACTGTCAAAGCCCTGGAAAATCACCTGATTGCCTAAAGAAACAGCAACATCTGCCCGGATATCCCAAGGACGTGCAGACTTCAAGATCGCCAGCTGATCATCACCTTCATGTACGACACGTACATCTGAAGATAAACCGACTACAGGTTCTGAGGCTTCAGGCATTGAAATCAGCGCACGCGGTACATCGACTGTGCCACTCAGACTCAGTTTTTTATTAAATGGATACATGTCCAAAGTCAAATCAGGTGTCACTACAGCGGTAATTAATGGGGCCTGACGAATCAGCAGATTGTCCCCTTGCAGTTTTAACTGCACCCGCGGATCACCTTTCCATTCCACAGAACCGGTTAATTTGCCCACACCACGGCCACTGTTAAATGCGCCATTGATGCTGGCCGAATTCTGACGTATGGATGAATAGAGCTGTACATTGGTCAAATTCACCGGTAGGGAGATCATGCTGATTGAAGCATCTTTGACACGAACCTCACCTTCAAGCAAAGGATCCGTTAAAGTTCCGCTAATTTTTCCGGCATAAGATAAAATCCCGTCCAGATTACGGATGTCCTGAATAAATGGCTTAAAGACTTTGAGCCGTACCTGGTTAAAGGCAATTTCGCCACGCATCGGTTTACTGTCACGGTATGGATCAATGATGACATTGGCATAGCCGGTTCCGATATCCGGGGTTTTAACGTCCAGCCGAAGTTGCAAGCCATCTGCCACGCTTTTTGCCACCAGACCGACTTCATCATATTTCAGTGTAGAACCCAAATAATCTGGATCTTCAGAAGATAAGCCTACCACACCATTACGCGTCACCAGACGCGCGTCGATTTTAGGTTTGGCGCCTTGTGCCCAAGCAGCCTTGGCATAACCATTGACTTTACCCGTCAACGCCAATCCATCAGGCAGGAATGCACTGAAATCTTCCAGATCAAGGTTTTGGGTAACAAAAGAGGCATTGCCACGGGTTTTATTAACCCGAATCGGCTGATCAAAACATAGCTGGCTTTGCTGACTCATCCAGCAATGAGCACCGATGAACAGATCCGATTGAGCACTGTTATAAATCACTGCTGCATTTTGACGCTGCACCAGACGAGCACGTAAAGAGTCGAAATCACCTTTTTGAATCTGACCCAGCCAGTTATTTTGGGCATTAAAGCCACCGGCGAGCTGCACAAAGAATTTTGACAGGCGGTTTTCTGCCTGCACTTTGAGAATGTGCGCAGCACGGGTACCGGCCAGTGATATCTCACCGCGTACAATCTCGCGTGAACCGCTACGCAGGCGATCCATTGTCGCGGTCAATAAGGTTGGTGTGCTTTGCGATGTTGGCAACTGTCCGCGAACACGAACTTTCTGCACACTAAACAGGTTTTTAAAGGCAAAGTTGTCGATAGACAGGTTGGCTGAAGCCTGCAATCGTGGCTGCGCCTGCATATTGATATAGCCCTGCGCACGACCTCTTAAGCCTGGATACAATTCAAACAGAGCCGGCGCATTGACTTTCAGTTGGAGATTTTGTGCATTACCGGTCGCCTGAATCTGGTTGCTGGCATAAGACAGGAACAAGTTATTGGCTTCAAACTGCTGTGGTACAAAACCGCGCTGGTTCGAATTAATGATGACCGATAAATTACCCGTGCCACGTACCGGTTTGTTATTCAGCATACCGGCCAGATTTAAGCGTTGAATCTGAATGCGTTTTAAGGCATCTGACCACACCCCTTGGGTTTGCACATTGCCTGACAATTCGCCTTTCAGTTTGGCATTAAAATATTGCGGCTTAAAGCGGATTAAGGATGCGTTGATATCCCAGCCAATGCCATTCGCCAGATTGACCAGACCGCTGGCATTAATCTTGCCAGCCACACCATCATGTCGGAATTCATTTATCTTCAACATTTCCGGGGTGCCTGAAACGCGCAGTTTCAGCATACCCTGACTGGCTTTAAGCTGGCTGGCATTTAAAGCACCATCATAATTGACCGCGTAACCTTTAAATCCGCCACCCGCTTTTTCATTATGGAATAACAAGGCAATGGTGCTGTTTCCGGTCAAACGTACGGTTTCATTTTGCTCCGCCAGTCGTCCGGTCAGGTCAACACTATTCAGTTTAATAATCTGCTGATTCGGTTGCGCATAACCATTGGCTTTAACCTGGCCATTCAAACGATCTACCGGTGAAGCTGCCGCAATACTTTGGGTATTCAAATTTTTGGCATTTAATACTGCGGCCCATTTTAACTGGCGTTTTTCCTGTGGCAGTTCAATCCGTGCATTGCCGCTTAAGCTGCCTGCTGCATTGGCGCTGTAATTAAAGCTCGGGACATTCAGGATATTTTTGTTCAGATTGAGCTTGGCTTGGTACATGCCTGCAGGTAGAATTCCTTCTTCATGCTGCTCGACTTTAGTCGCCACATGAATATTCTGCTGACCTTCGACCAATGCCAATTTGACATCGCCAGACTGACTGCTGAGCCAGCCCACATAAGGTACGGCGCGATCAATATTTTTCCAGGCAACATCCAGCAGCATCGGCTGCGCTTTATTGTCTTTGACCGGGTTTTGATCCAACTTCAGCTTCCAGCTTTCATAACGGTCGAAATCAACCAGTCCAGTAAGGTGCAGGCCATTTTCCAGGTTACCCGCAGAAGCAATATTCGCATCCAGACTTGGCGGCAAGAAATCTTGTACGACTTGCGGAATGCGCTCATGTTTAGGATCAATCCCGTTCAAACGCCCAGCCAGATCCCAGCTGACCCGATCTTTCCAGCCCACTGTCCCGGCAAGGGTGACTGCGCCTTTCATCAACTGACCATTTAGGTCGGTAATATTCAGCTGATTGACCAGATCGGTATACATCACCGCACTATACTGACCTTGTGGAATATTTTCCCCAATCAGGTCAGTCTGGACGTTCAGGTTCAGACGCTTGATATCGCCATTAAACTCGGCAATACCGTCTTTGGTAAACAGTTTCTGTTCGGCCAGAATAGGCCAGTGATAATCCTTGAACTTCAACTCGCCGCGCATCGGTACCTGAGGACGCATCGGATGCACGATAACCCAACCCGTTAATAAATCAGGTGTATTGGTCGCTACGCCAGCCTGAATCGTGTCCAGTGTTCCGCGTGCCCGCACCTGAATATCATGAATATTCAAGCTGTCTCTTAAAGAAGGCAGATTGACGATGCCTGTGGCATCTAGAGGATATTTGCCTTCAAACTGCATTTTACCCGTGGCTTCACGTACCGACAGATAGCCCATGTCCATACGGGAATCTTCAAAATTTAATTCGGTACCAGACCAGAGTGCCTCATTTAGTTCAATATTATAGAAATCGACTGCATTGGTCTGGGTTTTAATCACCAGATGATCGAGTAATAGATGATCAACGCGCAAGATAAAAGGCAAACGGATAGCATTAAACTTGAACGGTTCGCCCGTTGAAGGTCGCTTGTTAATAATTTGCAGATTGAGGACATCGGCTTCAGTCAGATGAATTTCTTTTTTGACAATCGCGCGCCAACCCAGCTTGACATCAGCACGATCAATTTTGACATCGACTGGTTTCAGGCTGACCAGCACATTTTTAAGAATAATTCCGCGCCATAAATTGCCGCCTTCATATTCATATTGAATAATTTGCTGGCGTTCCAGCACCTGATCCAGCAGAAATTTACTGCCCTGATTGGTCGAAAACAGTAGAGCCAACACAGACAGCAGAAAAATCAGCGAAAAAAGCACCGACAATAGGATGCTTCTGAATATACGGCGCTTTTTCGGCACAACGCTATCTTGTGGTTCTTGTTCTGGCTGTGGTTGGTTCTCGACCATGATCTACCCAAATAACTATTTTTTAAAATGATGTTTTATAACTGTGATCCAATAAAGAAATGTAAACGAATCGGATAATTGTCATCAGACAGTCCAGTCGCTACATCTATACGTATAGGCCCAATCGGTGAAGCCCAACGTACACCCACACCCGCGCCATATTCGGTCGGATTATTGAATTCTTTATTATAGGCATTTCCGGCATCTGCAAAGACCGCAGCACGCCAGCCTTCCTTGAACTGATAATTATATTCTAATGAAGCCACGCCTAAAGCCTGACCACCTACTTTAAAGCCCTCAATTTCCGGAGAAAGGCTCTTGTAGTCAAAACCACGGATACTCTGGTCACCACCGGTGAAATATCTAAGGTTATACGGTACCTTGGCAAAATCTTCAGTGAAAATATAGCCTGCATCGGCACGACCCACAAACTGATGATCTGCATTTTCACCCAGCGAATAGATAAAACGCCAGCCCGCATTCACAATGGCCATATCTGCATCAGAGAGTAAAGCCTCGCTGCCCAGTTCAATCTTATAGGTCTGTTTAAAACCCTTGGTTGGGTTGACCCGACGATCACTCTCGGTACGTGAAACTTCATAACCGACTAATAGCGATTGCTGTTCATCTTCGGTATTAAAGCGAAAAGCTTCTGGAATCTGGTTAAAGTCGACAGAACCATCCTGCTTCAAGCGATCCAGACGATAACGTGCGCCGAAAGTACGTTGCCAGCTACCACGTGGATTCTTGATAATCCGGTCTGCACCTAAGACTGCAGATTCAATCAAAAGGCCTTCACCCTGTGCGACGCCTTCACGTTCTTCACGCTCATAACCACCCACAATACTGACATAATCATTCAGCGGATGGTGATAGGGAATATTATAACGTCCATCAATCGACTGACGGATGCCTGATAACTCGATGTTGGCATCAAATGAATGTCCGCGCTTGTTCACAATGGCACGACGATATTGACCACGTAAACGGATATCGGTATCTGTGCCATAACCCAGACCCACTTCAGCACTGTTTAAACGGTCTGCATTTAAAGTCACAATCACTGGAATCTTTTTCTCTTCCCGTGCCTGTACTTTTAAACGATCCTGTTCATTCTCTTTGGTTTGCTGCTCAACCCGCAAAGTTCTTAAATTTGCACTTTCCTGATCGCGGCTACCGGCAAACTGGTCTTCATCTACGACATTCTGGGTTACCTCCTGAGAAGAGGATACTGAGCGAGCTGGTTGCATCGTAGCAGCCTGATCTTCAGTCCGTTTCTGTTCTTCAATCAGGCTTTGAATATCGGGTGCCAGTTCCAGCTCTTTATCGAGCGGATCGGGGCGAATCGCATCCACCAGGGTATAGTTGAAATAGCGTGAGTTGGTCAGGTTATTGGCCAGGCTATTCACCCGCCAGAAGGTATAATCTGCACCATCTGTCCAGGTGACTAGACTTTCCAGTACGTCTCGGTCCAGCGGAAATTCCTTTTCAGGATCGCTCATTCTGAACTCGACATTGCCTAATTTATAACGTTCACCCGTTTCAAAACGCAGGTTCACATCGGCAGTATTTTGTGGCTGGGCAATCTTCACATCATGCAGACGCCAGAATGAATCAAAATAACCGTTGTTATTGGCTGCTGTGGTAATGCGTGTCTTGGTTTTTTCATAATTGCCATGGTTGAAAATATCGCCTTCTTCCTGTTCAGGCAAAAGACTGATGACCTGGAATTGTGGCTGTTCCGCACCCTCTCCAGTAAATTCAATATTTTGACTGCTGATCAGGACCGGTTCATTTGGGGTCACAAAAACCCGAACCCGACTGTCAGAGATTTTTTCAAACCTGAACTGAGCATTATAATAGCCCACCGCTTGCGCTGCCTGTCTGGACAAGGTGCGTAATTGCGGCAAAGCCGAATTAAAGTCTCCAAAAGACTCTTGGGTAAAACTGGATAATTTGGCTTTGACATTATTTCTTAAGTTCAGATGACCTTCAGGCACATCTTTACGATTCAGCATACCGTTGCTTTGCGCAACACCTTGCCCATTCATGATCACCACATCGGCACTAATGCGAGGAACTCTTGCGGTCATGATCTGACGTGGAGGACGGATTTTATAAAATAGCCGTTTGAACAGATTCGGACGTTTATCATCCTCAGCAACCAACTGACCCGGCACTTCTGGCAAGGTCAATCCGGCTTCATTATTTTGCACAATAATCTGGCTGTCTGCCTGAATCGATTGCATCAACTGATCGACATTAACCGGCGCCTGATTAATTTCCAGCAGTTCTTGCTGGCTGATATCAGCCACCACCGTTTCGCTGGTCTGAGTATTGCGATAGTTTTGTGCTTCCTGTTTGGCTTGCTCGGCTACCTGATAAATTTCATTGGCCATGTTCTGATCAATAGTCTGTACTGGCAGATCTTCCAGATCATCAAACTCGATCGGCGTAAATTCACCCAGACCAGATCCTGCATTTTGCTGTTGTTCCAGCATCAACATACTGTCGACTGGTACTTCCGGCTCCAAGGCTTCTTCAATTTTTTCTTCCGCTTCCGTTTCGGACGTGGCCACACCCTGACGAATCGCTTCTTTGGATAGCTCGTCTACCATTTCTGCCTGAGAAATGGCCACAGGTGTTTCGGGCTGTTCGGTTTGTGCCATGCTCTGATGGGATAACATCATAAAAAAGATGCTCATACACAGCTGCATACCACTATGCTGTGGTATGAGAGGCCCCATACTGCGATTTAGCATCGTTTTTTTAAAATTTTTCTTTGCAGGCATAGCAAACTCTAAACGAATACATTCTTTAATTGATTATTTGACCGAAAAATATAAGCTAAGGAGCTTAATTAATTGGTTTTTACCTTTACATGGCTGAAAGTATCTTACATGATTTTTCTCAATGTTTACGCATAACTGACATTTCTTAATAAAACTTAATGTAGCACGGCCTATATGAACAAAAATGAACATTTGTTAGCTTCTCGGCGCTTTTTACCGATGTTTCTGACGCAGTTTTTTGGTGCATTAAACGATAATGTATTTAAACAGGCGTTACTGCTGGTCATTACTTATGGCTGGATTCAACAGCAATCGGCCAGCATCAGCACTTTAAATAATCTGGCGGCTTTACTGTTTATCTTGCCCTATTTTATTTTTTCAGCCACGGCCGGTCAGATTGCCGACAAATACGAACGTTCACAGCTAATTCGCTATCTTAAGCTTCTGGAAATTATCATCATGTTGCTGGGAACTATCGGTTTCCTGCTGGGCAATTTATGGATTCTGTTATTTGCCCTATTCCTGATGGGCACCCAATCCACTTTCTTTGGTCCGATTAAATATGCCATTTTACCTGAAGTCCTGAAACCGGATGAACTGATGTCCGGCAATGCCCTGTTCCAGTCCGGAACTTCTCTGGCAATCCTATTCGGTATGATTCTGGGCGGCGCAGTCATTGCTGCTTCGGCCGGTAACCTGATCTGGATCAGTTTAACCCTCATCAGCATCGCCTTGATTGGTTATATATCTAGTCGCTATATTCTGAAACAAAGCATTCCCGCACCTGAGTTGCAAGTTGACTGGAACTTTTTCCGTACCAGCTTGCAAACATTAAAATATGCCCAGGGTTTGCCATTAGTCTTTACCATTTTATTGGGCAACTCATGGTACTGGTTTTACGGCGCAACCTATCTGACTCAAATCCCTCAACTGACCTTGCAAAATCTGCATGCCTCTGAAAATGTTGCCAGCCTGCTCTTAACTTTCTTTTCTGTCGGAATCGGGCTAGGTTCATATTTATGCCGTAAAATTGGCGGCAGCAAGGTCAATATCAAAATGGTGCCTTTTGGTGCGATTGGTCTGGTGATCTTTGCCCTGTATCTGGCCGCAAGTCTGGCCTTTGTGCCAGTACGTAGCGGCGAGTTAATCGGTCTGGCCGAAGTGTTTCAGCAAGGCTGGAGTTATTATCATGTAATGCTGGCTGTCACCTTACTCGGGGTGAGTGGCGGTTTTTATATTGTACCGCTGTATGCCATGATGCAGGCGCATTCTCCTCGCTCACATCGTGCGCGTGTGGTTGCAGCAAATAACATTCTGAATGCCGTTTTCATGGTATCTTCTGCTATATTCTCGATTATTATTTTGAGTGTTTTAGAGCTTGATCTTAAAATACTTTTTTGTATTACCGCAGTATTAAGTGGCCTGTTTACCCTATGGCTACTTTACCGTCTAAAACCGATGATCAAAACTGCACAAGCGCCCTTGGAGGATTAATTCATGCGTCAATATACAGGTCTCGATAAACTGATTCATTCTTTTGACCAGGCATTACGCAGTCTAGTCCCGGGCACGACTTCAGCTCAACGTGAAAATCCAGCCCAGCCAGTAGAAACGCAGTTAACGGTCAGTGATGCACGTCATGTGGCAGGTTTAATGCGGGTCAATCATAGTGGTGAAGTCTGTGCACAGGCGCTGTACCATGGTCAGGCCATGACGGCGAAACTCCCGAATGTGCGTCGTGAAATGGAACAGGCAGCGATTGAAGAACAGGATCATCTGGCCTGGTGTGAAGACCGCTTAAAAGAACTGGATAGCCATACCAGTCTGCTCAATCCGGTCTGGTACGGTCTTTCCTTCGGTATGGGCGCGATTGCCGGGATCGCAGGCGACAAATACAGTCTGGGTTTTGTGGCTGAAACAGAACGTCAGGTTAGTATGCATTTACAGCATCATATTAGCCAGTTGCCCCCTCAAGATGAACGTTCTCGCCGTATTCTGGAACAGATGAACGAAGATGAACTGCATCATCGGGATACAGCTTTGAATGCTGGCGGTGTAGACTTGCCTGTTCCGGTAAAAATGACCATGACGGCCATTTCCAAATTGATGACTAAAACCAGCTATTTTATTTAAATTACACTATTTTAATTTTCGCCCACTCATGCGTGGGCTTTTTAATATGTGTCAAATCTTGAGCGAGATAATAGTAACTCAAGGCATCTGGCGATCTTATTACTTATAAGCTCTATAAAATGATAGAGATTCCCCACAGCATCCTTTTAATCTTTTTTGCTCATTTCAGAAAGTAGGTCTAACTGGATTTCCTGGATTTGCGCCAACCGTTCCCATTGATGCAGCAACAGATGATCTAATTTTTCATGTAAATGCTGAATTTCCAGTTCAGCTTTTAAGTTGATCTGATAATCATTTTGCGAACGTAAGCGGTCTTTTGCTTCCTGTCTGTTCTGGCTCATCATAATAATAGGTGCCTGAATCGCCGCAAGACACGAAAGGATTAAATTCAACAGAATAAATGGATAAGGATCGGCAGGCTGAGTCACCATCACCACAGTATTTATCGTAATCCACAGCCCTAGAAAGATTGCAAAACAAATCAAAAATCTCCAGCTTCCACCAAAAGTTGCAACTTTATCGGCCAGCCTTTCACCCAAGGTCCATTTTTGCTCTAATTCCGTTTCCACATTTTTGGTGATCAGTTCATGCTGATGCATGCTATGAATCACTTCGACCTCAAGATCTGTGACCTCACCCTTTTCCAAACTTAATAATGAATGTACATACTGCATGCGATAACGGGTTAGATCTGTCTGACAAATATAATCTTGCGGCGTCCAGACTGGAATATCCTTGCCAATCTCTTCAGTAATGACTTTTCTGACCGTTCCCATCGGAGTAAGATCTTTCAGAAGAAAGTGCTTGCCGCACACCAAACATTTATGGCTCTCATTTTTTTCTTTCATGATAATTCTCTTTTTAAACCAGCTCACTCAGCTATAATTTTTATATAATTGTTTTTATTAAATAAGCTTGATCCCTTGGATATCAATTATATATCAAGTCCGTCTGGTCTTTTGAATAAATGAATTTCACCTCGGTTTTATTTTGGGTTGATAAAATACTTAACCAAGCGCACTATGATCTGATCATTCAAGGTAATTTTCAGATCGATTCAATCCTACTATCTATACATGACTTAAATTTACTATAATCATAATGATAATAAAAAAGGGCTTCATTGTGCGCCATTCATACCATCTTGAAAAACATTATATCGAACGTGCGGGCTGGCTTCGTGCAGCTGTACTGGGGGCAAATGACGGGATTATTTCGGTCACCAGCCTGGTGGTGGGTATCGCAGCCAGTGGAGCATCCACAGAAATTTTATTGGTGACCTGTGTTGCCGGCTTAATCTCTGGCGCTGCCTCGATGGCGGCCGGTGAATATATTTCGGTTAAATCCCAGCAAGATATTGAAACCAATGATCTACTCATGGAAGAGCGTGAACTGCAACGCCATCCCACCCATGAATTAAATGAACTCAAAACGATTTATATACAACGAGGTCTGGAACCCGCTTTGGCACAACAGGTCGCTGAACAGCTGACCGACCATAATGCCTTGGATGCCCATGCCCGGGATGAAATTGGTATTTCAGCACATACCTCTGCCCAACCCTTTCTCGCTGCATTTTCTTCGGCCATGGCCTTTACGGTAGGTTCATTATTTCCTTTAATTTCAATCATGATTTTACCGGAACACTATTTGGATAAAGGCGTTATGCTGATTGGTGTTTTAAGCTTGGGGATGATGGGTGCACTGGCGAGCTATGCCGGTGGAGTAAGTGTCTGGAGAGGTGCAGTTCGGGTGATGCTCTGGGGAATTATCGCCATGTTATTCAGTGCATGGATCGGATCATTATTTAATGTGTCTGTTGCCTAAATATGTGTTTATTTTTTAGCTAGACAAAGAATAGGATTGAGCGGCTCTTGTATTAACATCACTGAAAAATGTTTTTTCAAAAACTAGCCGCTCTAACAAAACTTGAGTTTAATTAATATATGTTCGGTTTTAATTTAGATGTTTAAAACCTAAGATCTATGCATGAGAGGTATTGTTATGGAAACTACCATCATTCTTGCCATCTTGGCGATCATTATCGTATTGCTGATCATTTTTTATAACAAGAAAAAGTGAAATAGCGATGATGCTTTTTTACTGCTTTGAGGGTTTTTACTAATCTTAGAGTAAATTCCAGAGCTTTAATCAATCAAATATTAATTCCCTGTTGGGAAACCATGAAATCCTCATTGGATTACATAAAGAATCCCGAGGATTAAAATCACAGAAACCACAATTTCCAATATTTTCATTTTTAAATGACTTCTAAACTTAAGCATCTCATCTTATCTGAATTTTCTTTTACTCTAAAAACAAAAAACTGCATCATAAAAAAAGCCTGATCTTGCTTGATCAGGCTAGTTAACCATTCGTACTAGATAAATTGTATTAGCAGAAAATTAGGTGATTTGATTTAAATCAGCTGTTCAACTGTTGGAAAGCTATGTGATCCATGTTCAAACATGGCATCATGCCAAACATCAAACATGGGCACTTTCACATCCAGAGCCAAGGGCAATTTTTTTTCATTGAACTGCATATGTTGAAGATCTGATCCCCAGGCAATCAAATCAACATCCAAAGTAATCTGATGGGATGGACGTACTCGCCCTGATGCCTGTTCCAGCTGTTTGAGCAACTCAATCATCTCCTCACTGGACACCGAACTTCGCAATAAACACGCTGCATTCCAGTAATCTGCGCCGATGCCATCGCGGCAAGGAATCATATAAATGGGAGAAAACTGAACTTCTCCCCATTCAGAAATACGTTGCTGTGCAGCTTGAAAATGTTGCTGAGGATGACAATTACTCGCTAATGCTAGGGCGAAAATCGTTTCGGTGGCGTTCAAGACGTATCCCTACAGAATTGGCTTGCGCGATAATGGCAGGCTTACGGATCGTAATATTAATCGATTCAATTGCTGTAAAGGTAGTAAAAAGTGCATTCAGCACTAATTTTGCTGCATGTTCAATCAATTCAGGCTTGGCGTCTTGAATGACTTTGCTGGAAATCTCACAAATTTCTGCATAATTCAGTGTATCTGCAAGTGCATCTGAGTTTGATGCCTGTTCTAAATCGGTTTGAATGGTCAAATCCAGCATTAGAGGCTGAATAATTTGACGCTCCCAGTTAAAGCAGCCCACGACTGTCTCAACCTTTAAACCTTCAATAATAATGGCGTCCATTGGATTGCTCGAGAATATGATATTTACAACTAATCTCCCTAAATCCCTCTTTTATAAAGAGGGACTTTTATCGCTTCTACTTTATCAAGCAATGAGAAACTCCTCCCTTTAGAAAGGGAGGTCGGGAGGGATTAAATTAATGCTTTAACAGCAGATTCGGATCCATGCTCTGTACCATCTGCAAACGCTGATCGGCATAGATGTCGGTATACGGCGCCAGAATACGCATGAAACGGTCGAAATACAGCATTTGCTTGAACAACAAGGCAAAGTCACGCGGGAACCGGATCCCGTGACGCTCACCCACAGCCACCATATCCATCATGATATCGTTCAGATCAGCAGGATTCGACGTTAACAATTCCTGTGGATCTGCCATCAACACGCCACTGAATAAACGCTCTAGATCAGCAGCCAAAACTTTGGTGTCAATCTGCACAGCGGTCATGCCCATTTTCAGCATGTTTTGCGCCATCAGCTCATAATTGGTATGTTGCAATGAATCCATAAATGCCATACATGCCGTCCATACTTCAGGCTTAAGCTGACCCACAATACCGAAATCAATAAAACCGACACGGCCATCTTCGAGCAGCATCAGGTTGCCTGCATGCAGATCGGCATGGAAACTGTTACACATCATCAAGCTGCCAAACCAGGTATTCATCGCGGTAATGAGTACTTGAGATGGATCTTTGGATACCTTTTTAACCACTTCAAAATCTGTCAAAGGCACACCGTATAAACGCTGCATGGTGAGCACACGACGGGTCGAATATTGATGATAAACCTTAGGTGCAGTGGCTGCCTGATTGTTGGTGATATTCAGGTAATTAACAAAATCATCCAGATTCTGTGCTTCTTCAATGAAATCGACTTCACGTACCATACGGTTTTTGATTTCTTCGACAATATCAGCCAGTGAAGCAAACTTAACTTTCGGGACTGCTTTTTCCAGCAACTTGGTTGCCCAATGCAGCACATTCAAGTCAGTGTACAAAATGGTTTCTACACCTGGTTTTTGTACTTTAATCACGACATCTTCGCCAGACACCAGTTTGGCCGCATGCACCTGTGCAATAGATGCAGAAGCTAACGGCGTTTCATCAATCGATGCAAAGATTTCATCCAGATTACGTCCTGCAAATTCAGAAGCCAACACTTGCTGGATATAGCTAAACGGCAAGCGTGGAGTCTGATCCAGACAACCCTGAAATTCTTCAACGTATTCACGTGGAAACAGCGACGGCGTGCTGGCAATAAACTGACCCAGCTTGATATAAGTTGAACCTAAGGATTCAAAAGTTTCACGCATCAGTTTGGCATTGCTCGGCTTTTCAGTAGCATATTTAAAGCCCGCCTTTGCCGCAACGACTGCTGTTTCTCCCATACGGGCAACTGAACGTATTCCATCTAACCAGATATTGTTTTTCATAATGTCTTAGGAAAAATTAATTAAACGCAGTGTAGCAAAAAAAATTCACTTTGCAGGCTTATCTTGCCTGACAGATTGGGCAATCTGTATCTTTTTCGAAAGCGAGAATCCGCTGTTTAAAGCTCAGCCCATCCCACAACAACAGCTTTTGTCGAAGTGGCATCTGGCTCAATCCCAGATATAACAAGGCATGATGTGCCTGCAAACTGGCCATCACATTCGGGGTAGTCGCCAGTACACCGGAGTCTGCACAGCGCAAACTTTCATCGGCCTGATTTTCTGGCGGGAACAGGCAGGCATAACAGGCAGAATCCCCTTCGACCATAAACAGCTGGCCTTGCAAGCCAATCGCAGAGGCACTCAATAAGGGCACATTCAGCTCCACGCAAATGTGATTGACCAGATAGCGTGTGGCAAACTGGTCACAACCATCTAGCACCAGATCCTGATGCTCGATCACACTTACTGCATTTTCAGCCGTTAAGGCCTGATTCACATATTCAACCTGTACGTTCGGATTAACATGACTCAGTCTTTTGGCCAGAGTTTCTGCCTTATAAAATCCAATATCCTGCGGCATAAATGCCAGTTGTCGCTGTAAATTACTCATCTCGATAGTATCTGGATCGATCAGGGTAATTTTTCCTACGCCTGCGCGTGCCAGAAGTTCTGCCAGTGCACAGCCAATCCCGCCACACCCAATAATGCAGACATTCGAAAATTTTAACCGTTCTTGAGCGTCAATATCCCAGCCCTCCAGAAGAATCTGACGGCTATACAGATGCAGTTCAGCATCGGTGAGTTCAAATTCTGGGGATATGGCATCCATGTTAAATGTAGACAACGTATTTCCTTGTTTCTAAAATTTTTAACAATGATCGCAAAAATTAGCCTTACTGAAGTTTCTAAAGGCTGATAAATCTCTGGAAGATCAATCTCACAGTCAATTTACAGCATATCAATAAATGGTTCGGCAATCGTTGAGCCAAATAGCATATCAGCTAAACGCTCGGTATCAAGCTGCAGCCGCTATGGCTTGGCAAGATTTTTTGAATCACTTCAATTGAATGGTTCCGGCAAACAGCTCTTTCTCATTTATAAAAGGTGTCAGACCTGAAGTTTTTTAAAATCTTTGTTATTGAATTTCCCTGTAAATCGAGCTGTCTTGTTTAGCAATTCTGTAGTCTCTGCCTATATTTGAGTATGAAAATGTATGAGTTCAGTGAGACCTAAGGCATCTGTCTCCAAATATGATTAATCTGAAAATACCAAGCAATCTTTTCAGCTTTCATAAAATCGTCTGGAGAACATACGTGACCGAGCATAACAATACTCAACATGATAATCGTGAAAAATTATGGGAATTGATCAAGGATGTCCGTTACACCATGATCAGCCATTTAACCGACACACATGAAATACACTCCCAGCCGATGACCATGCTGAACTCCGAGCAGATGAACGAACGTCAAAATTTATATTTTATTCTGCGTAACACGAATGATCTGGTCAAAGCAGCAGAAACAGGCCGTGGTCAGATCGGTCTGTCCTTTGCAAAACCATCAGATGGTATTTATGTGTCGATTAGTGCACATGCCCAGATCAGTACTGACCGTATTCTGATTGAGCAATTATGGAATCCATGGGCTGAAAACTGGTTTGAAGGCAAGGATGATCCTACCGTACGGGTATTGATTGCAGAAGCAGTCAGCGCAGAATATTGGAATGTGACAGACAACAAAGTCACCCAGCTTTTTAAAGCCTTAAAAGGCGGCGTTACCGGTGAAGCGGGCGAACCGCATGCAGAACATCAAAAAGTGAATTTACAAGGCAATATCCGGTAAGTACCGAGATTTAGCCTCTTAAAATTAAGAGGCTAAATTTTTGATATATTTCATTTTAAATATTAATGTAATTTTACTGTAATGACATAAAATTATAATTTTGGCTTGCCTCAATCTGCTCTCTTAAAAATATAAGCTTAGGAAAATCAGCTCAACATTCAGCTTAATTTTAAATAGAAGAAAATTTATTTTCTCAAAAACCAAAAGGCTGCTATGGCAGCCTTTTAGCATTCAATCAAACAATTAATTTGAAAAATTAGCTGACTCGCTTCATCTCTTGAAGTTTGGCTATTTCCTGCTGTTTGAGTAAATTGCGCTGAATCTTGCCGCTCGATGTTTTAGGCAAAGACGCCACAAACTCAATCTCTTTCGGATAGGCATGTTTGGATAAGCGTGAACGTACATAACTTTGCAGTTTTAACATCAAATCTTCAGTAGCCGGATAAGCCGATTTAAGCACTACAAAGGCTTTCACAATTTCAGTTCGTTCTGGATCTGGCTTGCCGACTACGGCAGATTCAAGCACTTCTTCACATTCAAGCAAGGTACTTTCTACATCAAAAGGCCCAACCCGATAGCCCGAAGTTGTAATGACATCGTCTGCACGCCCAATAAAATCAATACCGCCATATTCATTCAGCTTCACGGTATCACCAGTGAGATAATACTGCCCGACAAATGACTTGCGGTTGTGGCCTGCATAGCCTTCAAACCACATCAACGGTGAAGCTGCACAGTCAATTGCCAAGGTTCCAATCCCGCCTTTTTCTACTTCCTGATGTTCTTTGTCCAGTACAGCAAAACGATGCCCAGGAATAGCAAAACCGGCTGAACCAACTTTTTTATAATGCTCCAAGCCATGATGATTGGCGATCACCATACCCAGTTCAGTCTGTCCATATTGATCATAAATATTCACATTTAAATCATGGTTGAACCACTGAATCACTTCAGGCGTGAGCGGCTCACCCGCACTGCTTACCACGCGTAAATGTGAGGTGATGCCTGCATCAAATTTTTCTTTAAAACCAAAGAACATGCGAAATGCAGTTGGCGAACCCGTCAGGTTGCTGACCTGATATTTTTGAATGATTTGTACGGCGTTATCGACACTGAATCCACGCTCATCCATGATGATGCTGTGCCCTAAACTGAGCGGCCCTGCAATGCCATAATACAGTCCATACGCCCAGCCTGAGTCTGCCAGATTCCAGAAGGAATCTTCATCTCGCAGATCTACAGCGTGCAGCATATAACCTTTAAAGGCCAACAAGGCTTTTAAAGGCACAGGAACCAATTTTGCCAAGCCTGTGGTGCCTGAAGTAAACATCATCAGGAAGATATCATTAAACTGGCAATTTACCGGTTCAAACGCCTCTGGCTGTTGCTGTAAGGCTGTCCAGAAATCCGCATCTTGATAATTATCTGCTGCTGCCTGATGCACAGTCAGAATATTCGGGACATTGAGATCATGAAGTTTTAATCGCTGCTCTTCATCAGTAACGATCAACTGCGTATTGGCGGTACTGATACGATGTTCAATGGCTTTGCTTTCAAAGGCAGTAAATAAAGGTTGGTAAATGGCACCAATCCGCCAAGTGGCCAATATAGTAATTAAGAGTGCTGGCGTTCTTGGCAGCAACCCTGCAATACAGTCACCAGCCTTTAAACCCAGAGAATGCATATAATTGGCCAGCTGTCCTGAAGCCACGGCCAGTTGTTCAAAGGTCCACTGCTCTGCGTCTCCGTTTTTGCCTTCCCAAATCAGTGCAGTTCGGTTTTGACCCAAGTAGCGACCACAGCATTCGGTATACGCATTGATGTTCTCTGCGTTTCCAACCAGATGTTCTTGAACCATATTTTCAAAATTAAAATCAGCATATGCCTGTTCTAGTGTCTTCATGACGACAACCTCTTTCCTGTTGTAGTTTTCAGGCGACCTTGCCTGAGTTTGTCCATTTGTATTTGTTGTTCCTGCTGATTCCATCAGCATACTTTCTCAAATCTGCATTCATGCCCTATGGCTAGAACATGAATAAAGCTTATTTTTCGATTATTCGCACTGTATGTCTTTAGATCATCATGTTCAGTTGAATCCTGCAATTTTCATATCCATCAATGTAAGTGCAGGATTTGAACATCAATCAAAGTCTGTTTTTTTAATTTAACAATCAGCGTTGACACACTTCACGTGCAATCACCAGTCGTTGAATATCTGATGCACCTTCATAAATCTGGCTCACTCGCACATCACGATAAATTCGCTCGACCGGAAAATCAGAGACATAACCGTAGCCACCATGAATCTGGATCGCATCCGAGCAGACTCTTTCTGCAATAGTCGATGCAAACAGTTTTGCCATCGATGCTTCTTTTAAACACGCCAAGCCTGCATCTTTTAATGTTGCAGCATGCAAAACGAGCTGACGTGCGGCTTCAATTTGTGTCGCCATATCTGCAAGCCTGAACGCCACAGCCTGATGTTGCACAATTTCTACACCAAAGGCTTTACGGTCATTGGCATATTCCACTGCAGCATCCAGTGCAGCCCGAGCCATACCGACAGATTGTGCCGCAATGCCGATCCGACCCGATTCAAGGTTCGACAAGGCAATTTTATAACCTTCACCCTCCTGACCTAGCAAGTTGGCAGCAGGAATCCGGCAGTTATCCAGAACGATGGTCGCGGTATCAGAACAATGCTGACCCATTTTCTCTTCTAGGCGTGACACGATATAACCCGGTGCATCGGTCGGCACCAGAAAACATGAAATACCTTTTTTCCCTGCGGATTTATCGGTCACAGCAAAGACTAGTGCAATCTGTGCGTGTTTACCTGTCGTGATAAACTGCTTGGTGCCATTTAGCACCCATTCATCACCATCACGTTCGGCTTTACACTCCAGCGAACTGGCATCCGAACCGGCCTGAGGTTCTGTCAAACAGAAACAGCCGAGCCATTCACCTGTTGCCAGTTTGGTTAAATACTGCTGTTTTTGTGCTTCAGTGCCATAACGCTGGGTAATGCCGCAAGGCAAAGAATTCTGCACACTGATAATCGTCGAGATTGCACCATCTCCTGCGGCAATTTCCTCTAGCGCCAAAACCAATGATACATAATCCAGACCTGCACCACCCCATTCTTCAGCCACTGTCATGCCGAGTGCGCCAAGCTCGCCCAGCTCTTTAAGTTCTTGTGCTGGGAATTGTGCAGTTTTGTCGCGTAAGGCCGCTGTCGGTTTCAGTTTCTGCTGCGAATAATTTCGCATCATGTCCTGAATCATTTTTTGTTCATCATTTAAAATCATTGAACTTCCCTTTCTATATCTATTTATTTACTTCAAGCTTTTTACTATTGAGATCGTTGGCACGTCGGATAAGGCGGCATGGATGTCGCCTGCGAAACTGAGATACAGGGATGTATCTTCAGTTTCGCAAAGGATTTTTGTTTCTTTTGATCCTTCAAAAGAAAATGCATGCTTAAGCAAATTCATTTAAATTCAATGAGAAATTGGTAGCTGTGCAAATCATCATGTCCTATATAAATCGAAAACTTATTTAGGCTGCATACGGATTGCGCCATCCAAACGAATGACCTCACCATTCAAATAACTATTTTCAAAAATATGTCCCACCAGATGGGCAAATTCCTGTGGTTTTGCCAGACGTGGTGGAAACGGCACCATTTGTCCTAAAGCATCCTGGACATTTTGTGGCATGCCTTTTAGCATCGGAGTTTCCATAATGCCCGGCGCGATGGTCATGACACGGATCGCTTCACGGGCCAGTTCACGTGCCAGAGGTAAAGTCATTGCGACTACTGCACCTTTAGAAGCCGCATAGGCAGTCTGACCAATTTGGCCGTCATAAGCGGCAACCGAAGCGGTGTTCACAATCACGCCACGTTCTTCTTCACCAGCTTGCAGCTCATATTTTGCAATTAAAGCCGCCGCATGACGCAACATATTAAAAGTACCGTTTACATTAATATTCAGCACTTTTTGGAACATTGCCAATTCATGGATGCCGTTACGACCCAATACTTTGGCGGATGGCGCAATCCCGGCACAGTTGATCAAACCATTCAGTTGGCCATATGTGCTTTCAACATGAGCGAAGAAAGCTTCAACTGTCTGTTCATCGGTCACATCGAGCTGTACAAATTCAGACTGTGAGCCCAGTTGCTGCTGTAATGCCTGACCCTGCTCCTGATTCATATCGACCAGAATCACTTTAGCACCGTGTTCAACCAAATGAGTCGCTGTAGCTGCACCCAAACCTGAGGCACCACCAGTGATCACAATAACTTTTCCCTGAATGTTCATGTTTATTTCCTAGCGATTTTTCTATTTCAGATACGACTTAATATGCAGAGTAAACAGAGTTTTTATTCTGTACAATTTCCAAATATTGCATCTTGCATGATGTATTTGGACAATGAAAACAAGGATGTCAGACTGAATATGCATAAGCCTGCACTGGAATATAGCAAAGGCACCATCTCGATTGACCTGGTGAACGAAGCATTGCTGGATGCCAAACGGCTGCAATTTGATATCCCTGCCATTTTGAAAAAAGCCAATATCCCAGCAGAAGTATTAAATGCTCCCAAGGCACGCGTGTCGGTCAGCCAATTTGCCCAATTATGGACTGTGCTTGCAGACAGCATGAATGACGAATTTTTTGGCATGGACAGCCATGCCATGCGTCGTGGCAGTTTTAAATTGCTTTCGAAAATGGTTATGCAGGCAGATACACTGGAAAAAGCGCTGCAAAACATTCTGCAATTTCTCAACTTGGTTTTGGACGACCTGCAAAGCACGCTCATGGTTGAGGAACACTATGCCTATATCGTGATTTATGATTTAAAAACAACCAAACGCATGTTTAGTTATGCGACTTATCTGATGCTGATTCATACCCTGATCTGCTGGTTAAGTGGACAACGGATTTTGCTTAATCAGATTCAATTGAAATGTGCAGCACCACTGAATGATTTTGATTACAAAGTTCGATTCTGTGAACAGATTGAATATCAGGCCAGCGAAAATTACGTGCAATTTGATGCCAGCTATCTGCAACTGCCGATTAAACAGGATACTCAGTCTTGGTATCAGTTTATTCAGCAAACACCACAAAATTTATTGGTGCGTTTTAAAAACCCCTATGCCTTGAGCACCCAGATTCGCCGAAAATTGCTACAGGTTTCGCCGGCAGAATGGCTGGAACTGAATGAACTAGCCTTAAAAATGAATATGTCTGAAGCCACCATGCAACGGCGTTTAAAAAGTGAAGGTGTCAGCTATCAGCAATTAAAAAATGAGATACGCCGGGATACCGCAATTGAATTACTGACCCGTACTGAACAAAGTTTACAAGAGATCAGCGATCAGCTTAACTTTCAGGAATCCAGTGCATTTCATCGTGCATTCAAAAAGTGGACTGGCGTCAGTCCAGGTGCGTATCGACAAAATAATATTAGATAATTTATATAAAATTAGACTTTAAAAATATTACCGAAAAAACACTTGGATTCTAAACATTTATTTTTATTATGATTATATATTTCAAGCCCTAAAATATATATTAGCAGGACTACACAGTCACCCAGAAAGCTTTGCAATTCACCCGGAGATAGATTATTTTTCATTCAATTTATAGCACTTTTGCTATTGGCTGTACTCTCCATTTTCCTTTCTAGTTGAAGGTATCTCCATGTTAAAGATGACTGATGTACTTGGGCAAAATCTTGTCCAAAACTTCTCTAAAGCTTTATTTTCTTCGACTGATCTCATCACAGAACAGTTGAATCAAGGGATTGTAAATGCATCGGATGCAGAACTGAAAGATGCAATTTTGCACTTCTTTAACCAAGTAGATGCTGTGGAAGCAGCTCAGGCCCTTGAAATTCCGGCAGAACGTATCAACGAGTTACAACAAGGTATTGCCTTGAAAGATGAAAAATCTCTGGCAGACACTTTGAAAGTTGTAGCGCTTTGTTTGGCAATGGAAACTGGCAGTTTGGATCAGGTAGAAGTCTATGACTGTCTACAAGACTATCCAATGTAATTATTTTTAAAAATTCCTCGAAAGCGGTGCTCTGGCATCGCTTTTTTGTTTTTAGTTATACTGCGTTGGCATCATGTCATTCAAAATACTTAAGGTTTCAGATGCAGTCAGGAATTTATAAAGAAAAAATCCAATAAAAAAGCGACCACATCGGTCGCTTTTTTATAAAGATAGATGACAGATTAATGTGGCCATTGACCCAAAGTTACGCGATCATTCCCGCCATAATCTTTAACCGTGCGGACTTGCTTATAACCCGCCTGTTTAAATAGATGTTGTACGGCGTCTGCCTGATTATAACCATGCTCAAGCACCACCCAACCATTCACGGTCAAATGCTTCTTGGCTTGCAGAATAATCATTTCAATATCGGCCAGCCCCTTTTTATCTGCCACCAGCGCACGTTCCGGTTCAGTCGCCAGATTCTGCATATGCACATCATCAGCGTCGATATAAGGTGGATTCGATACAATCGCGTCAAAGAATTCACGGCCAAATGGCTTCAACCATGAACCCAGAACAAATTCTACATTCTCAATATCATGTTGTTCCGCATTATATTTCGCTACTTCCAGCGTAGGCTCGTAGATATCGGAAGCCGTTACTGTCCAGTTGGAACGCTCAGATGCCAGCGATAAAGCAATCGCACCAGTACCTGTACCCAAATCCACCACACGGGCATCATCAGGCAGATCCAATTTCAACACAGTCTCAACCAGTACTTCAGTATCCGGACGTGGCACCAAGGTATCTTTGGTCACTTTGAGGTCCAAAGTCCAGAATGGCTGTGAACCAGTGACATAAGCCAAAGGCTCGCCAGCAGCAATACGCGCCAACCCGTCTTTATACGCTTGTTCCTGCTCAGAGGTTAATTCCTGATCCTTTTTCATCAGCAGATCAAATGAATCAATCTTGGTGATGTGTTCCAGTAACCAGGCATTTTCCTGACGTTCGTAACTTTCAGCTTCGCCGCGCAAAGCCAGGGCTTGTAAAATATTCATTATCCACCATTCTGCTGTGCAAGCATGGCTAACTGATCCGCCTGATATTCGCGGTGCAGGCTGTCCAGCAATTCGGTCAAATCACCTTCCATCACGGCATCCAGCTTGTATAAAGTCAGGTTAATGCGGTGATCGGTCATACGACCTTGCGGATAGTTATAGGTACGGATACGTTCTGAACGATCACCCGAACCCACCAGATCACGACGCATTTCTGATGTTGCTGCATCTGCTGCTGCACGTTTGGCATTTTCTAAACGTGATACCAGCAGTGCCATCGCTTTGGCCTTGTTCTTATGCTGTGAACGTTCTTCCTGACATTCCACTACGGTGCCGGTTGGAATGTGAGTAATACGTACTGCAGAATCGGTTTTGTTAACGTGCTGACCACCTGCACCTGAAGCACGATACGTATCAATGCGCAAATCAGATGAGTTGATTTCAACCGAGGTATCGACATCAATTTCAGGAAGAATCGCAACGGTACATGCTGAGGTATGCACACGGCCTTGTGATTCGGTCGCTGGTACACGCTGTACACGATGTGCACCACTTTCAAATTTTAGACGACCGTAAACCCCGTCACCATTAATCAGGCAGATGACTTCTTTATAGCCACCATGTTCGCCTTCATTTTCAGAGAGGATTTCAATACGCCAGCCTTGGTTTTCCGCATATTTACTATACATACGAAATAAATCGCCTGAGAAAATCGCAGCTTCATCGCCGCCGGTTCCGGCACGAATCTCCAGATAAGCCGAGTTGGCATCATTCGGATCTTTCGGAATCATCAAGATGTTCAGGTCTGCTTCAAGCGATTCAATTAAAGCTTTATTCTCTTTAATTTCTTCCTGCGCCATTTCCTTAAAGTCCGGATCTGACAGCATGGCCTGAGCTGTTTCAATGTCTTCTTCAGCCTGTCTGTACTTGGTCCAGACATTAGTGATTTCTGTTAAGTCATTATGCTCACGTGACAATTGACGGAAGCGCTTATTATCAGAAATGACTTCTACATCAGCCAGTAATGCGGTCAATTCTTCATGGCGGTCAGAGAGTTGGTCTAATCGTAAACGTAACGATTCTTTCATTTTCTAAAAAATCTCAAACATAGGCTGGGACTAAAAACCGATTTAGCACAGCGAAATCAAAAAATTGCGCCTAGTTTAACGACTCTGGCTTCTAATGAACATCATTATTGAGTAAGTCCGCGTTGCTATCATTCGTGCTCTACAGCATTTGTTAACAAATATGATTAAAAACAGTGGAATTGCTTTTTTTATAGTCGATCTTATTCTTAATTTCTTGCCGATTTTACAATTCGCCAAATAAAGCAGGGAATTATGAAGAAACATCTTCATATTGTTTTGGGCATGATTTGTTACATTTTCCGCATCGAAATAACTACAGTCCTGTGGATGGACACGGAGTGATGACATGAAACTCAACGCACTTTTAATGAGTACAGTTTTAGCTGCTGGTTCAATGATGACCGTAAACGCACATGCCGACAGTACAGCGCGTGTTGCAGCAGCAAGTGCTTTAGGTAGTGTTGCAGGTACAGCATTAGGTAAAAACATGGGCGGTAATACCGGCGCAACCATTGGTGCTGCTTTAGGTGGTGCTGGCGGTGCAGCGGTTGCAAGCAGCAAAAAAAACCGGACTGAATCTGCCATTGGTGGCGCTCTAGGCGGCGGTGCAGGTTATACCGTAGGTAAAAATATGGGCGGTACTAACGGCGGTTATATCGGTTCAGCTTTGGGTGCTGCCGGTGGTGCTGCACTAGGTAACAAGATTGCAAAAGATAAAGCAGCTGAAAAACGCTCTAAACACTGGAAAAAACGTTACCGTTAATTTGCGCTCAGGCAGTTTAGACCAGACGCTACATTTAACATGAAAAGCACCTTTTGGTGCTTTTTTTATTGTGGCTTTAATACGTGAATTTTCAATTAATACATGGAATTATCCTGTCCACATCATGAATAAATTAAGGAGATAAAAATCACAATTCGCCAACACTGCCTTCATGCTGTTTTGCGCTTGCTAGATTAAATTTATCTCATCAACAAAATATAGCTAGATATATAAAAGGTGTCCTCATGAACTATAAATCTCTAATGATCGCTGTCGTAGCAACCTCAGCCATGGGTATGACAGCTGCCAATGCAGGCAATACAACCAATACAGCTTTAGCTTCTGCTTTGGGTGGTGTCGTTGGTGCCGCAGTAGGCAATAAAATGGGCGGTACTACTGGTGCAACAATCGGTTCAGCGATTGGTGGTGGTGCGGGTGCCGCAGTAGCAGCAAATAAACGTGACCGTAATGGTGCGATTATCGGTGGTGCTTTAGGTGGCGGTGCAGGTTATGCAGTTGGCCGAAACATGGCAGGCACCAACGGTGGTTATATCGGTGCGGCACTGGGTTCAGCAGGTGGTTCAGCTTTAGGTAAGAAAGTCAGCGAAGACCGTCGTTATGATGACCGCAGCGAACGTCGCTATAACTCTTCTCGTAACTACCGTTATAACGATTATCGCTATAACAACCGTCGTCGTTAAGATTCTCTCCCCTTATTCTTTCCTCCTTTATAAGCATCTTCGGATGCTTATTTTTTTGCCTTTATTTTTTATCTTTATCTTTTGGTTTACACTTATATCGATTTTTTTCGATATACAAACGCCTTCTAAAGTCGTATGCTTTTAGAGATGTCTATTTAAGAGTAATACTATGCGTACGCTTAACGATACCCAGTTCTCTATACTCGAACTGGTTCCTGTTCGTGACGACAAGACTATTCAATTCGCGCTAAACCATGCGCTGGAACTTGCCCAAGCAGCAGAAAAATTGGGTTATCGCCGGATGTGGCTGGCAGAACATCATAATATGGATGGCATTGCCAGTTCAGCAACCGCAGTTCTCTTAGGCTATTTACTGGCGAATACCAAAACCCTAACTTTAGGCTCTGGTGGAATTATGCTGCCGAATCATGCTCCACTAGTAGTAGCAGAACAGTTCGGCACCTTGGCAACGCTCTATCCGGATCGTATTGAACTGGGTCTGGGCCGCGCACCCGGTACAGATCAAATGACCATGCGTGCCCTGCGTCGTGGCCGTCAGGAAACCGAAGATCAATTTCCGCAGGATGTTCTGGAAATTCTGCAATATTTTAAAGATCCAATTCCAGGACAGCGTATTGTGGCAACGCCGGGTCAAAGCACGCATGTACCTGTATGGTTATTAGGGTCCAGTCTGTTTAGTGCGCAATTGGCAGCAAAACTCGGCCTACCTTATTCCTTCGCTTCGCATTTTGCCCCGCGTATGCTGGGTCAGGCCATTCAATTATATCGTGAAAACTTTGAACCGTCTGAATATCTCGATCGTCCTTATGTATCGATGGGCGTACCGACCTGTGTCGCAGATACCGATGAAGAAGCACAATATCTGTCGACCAGTGCCTATCAGCGGGTTTTATCACTGATTCGTGGGCAAAGCCTAAAACTTAAAGCACCAATTGATTCGATGGAAGGTCTGTGGTCGCCGCCGGAAAAAATGTCAGTCGATAATTTCTTTGCCATGGCCCAGGTCGGTTCCAAAGAAACCGTTAAAGCCGGTCTGGCATCGCTTTTAGCCAAATATGACGTGGATGAGTTTATCTTTACTTGCGACATCTATGACACTGACAAACGCCTACATAACTTTGAGCTGTTGATGCAAATTAAAAATGGTCAGTAAATAAGAGTTGCATCTACCTATTCTCAGCAATGGGTAGATGTTTTTAATATTTAAAGTGTATTAGTTCAGACTTGATCGTACATTCTTCTTGAAAAAGAGAAAGTTACCCGTTTTGATAAAGGTGTCGAAATCTTAATTAAACAAAGGTAACTTTCTTATGTTGCATACTAACAATCAAATCATCAAACACAAAGTCGGCTTACTCAATTTAGCTGAAGAGCTTCAAAATGTTTCTAGAGCATGCAAAGTGATGGGTGTCTCTAGAGATACTTTCTATCGCTATCATGAGTTAGTACAGTCTGGTGACATTGATGCATTAATCAATAAGTCCCGTCGAGTACCAAATCTAAAAAACCGTGTAGATGATGCTACAGAACTGGCGGTCATTGATTTCGCAATTCAATATCCAGCTTATGGTCAGCATCGTACCAGTAACGAATTGCGCAAGAAAGGTGTATTTGTTTCAGGGAGTGGTGTTCGTTCTATTTGGCTCC